>NZ_JBQPDO010000012.1:0-89415 GCF_052220525.1 Micrococcus sp. TCR-5 | reverse complement strand
ACCCACATAGGAGCGGCACGAAACCCGGGACGCTTCAAGGAGACCGTGAACGGGCTCTACAAGGCCGAGCTCATCCACGCCAAGCGGGTGTGGGAGTCGACCGAGGCGGTCGAGCTGGCCACCATGGGGTGGGTGCACTGGTGGAACACCACCCGCCTGCATGAGGCCCTTGGCTATCACACTCCCGCAGAGGTTGAGGCGGCTTACACTCACGATCAGGATTCAGCGCCCGTCGCATCCTGACCTCGGAACGGAACCCAGGGCGCTTCAGTGAGCAGTAGTCCGGGGAGGCCGACGACGCCTGCGCCTGAGGCGTTCCCTTTCACCTCCACGACGGCGCCCGCGCCCTACCGCGCGAGGGTGCGGGCGCCGTTGTGCGACGTGAGGGCTGGACCACGAGCCTTAATCCGCTGGTCAGCTTCCCGTTCGAAAGAATCACCCTCAGGCATGATGTTGCCGTTTGCCTTCCCATCCCTCTGACACTGCTGAGGCCACCATGACCAATCCGCCCGTCTATCCCCGCGGCTACCGCCCCCGACACGCGGCTGATGGGCCCGATTCGACTCCTGCGGCGGCCCGACGGCGGGCGGACTGGCGACCCGAGATCCAGGGTTTGCGCGCGGTAGCCGTCCTTCTGGTGGTGGTGTTCCACATCTTCACGGACAGGGTGTCGGGCGGCGTCGACATCTTCCTGTTCATCTCGGCTTTCTTCCTGACAGGCTCCTTCACCCGCAAGATGGAGTCCGGAAGGCCCCTCGCGGTGGGGCGCTACTGGCTTCACGTCTTCACGCGCCTCATGCCCATGGCGGTGCTGACGATCTTGACCACCCTGGTTGCCGTGGCCACGGTGTATCCGCTGGCCGACCGTGCTTCGTGGCGGACGGAGGCGCTGGCGTCGGCCCTCTACGTGGAAAACTGGGCCCTGGCGTTCAATGCCGTCGACTACTACGCCGCCGACAACACCTCGCTGTCCCCCTTCCAGCATTTCTGGTCGCTGTCGGTCCAGGGGCAGGTGTTCATCCTGTGGCCGCTCCTCTTCCTTGTCTCAGCCCTGGTGGCCCGCCGCACCGGGGCGCGGCCCCGAGCCGTCCTCACGACTGCGTTCGCCTCGGTGTTCGTCGTGTCCCTGCTGTGGTCGGTGACCCAGACCTCCCAGAACCAGGCGTTCACGTACTTCGACACCCGGGCGCGCCTATGGGAGTTCGCCCTCGGTTCCCTCCTCGCGCTTGCCCTTCCATTCCTTCACCTGGGACGGCGCACACGGGTGTTCCTCGGCTGGGCAGGGCTCGCGAGCATGATCGCCGTCGGCGTCGTGGTGGACGTCCAGGGCGCCTTCCCCGGCTGGATCGCGCTGTGGCCGCTGATGTCGGCCACTGCTGTGATCGTCGCGGGCACCAGCGGCTCCCATTTCGGTGTGGACCGGATACTGGCCTCCCGGCCCCTCACCCGCTTGGGTGACTCCGCCTACGCCCTTTACCTCGTTCACTGGCCGCTGCTCATCACCTACTCCGTCCTCACAGGATCGCAGAAGCCCGGCGCAGCCGCGGGCGTTGCTCTCGTCCTTGTCTCCCTCGGCACGGCCATCCTCCTCTCGGCGCGCGTGGAGCGTCCGCTGCGGGCGTGGGGCTGGCCCCAGACGGCCGCCTGGCGGTCCGCCGTCGTACTGGGGGCCTGCGCCGCTCTCGTTGTGGCGCCGGTGACCCTGTGGCGCGGCGCCGAGGCAGCGGAGTCCGCACGAGTCCTCGAGGCGGCCGACCGGAACAACCCGGGCGCCGCCGTCCTGCGCCCCGACTACGAGCCAGCTGGAGACCCCGGTGCCCCTGTTCTGCCCGTGGTGGAGGGACGGTACCCCTTCCCCGAGTACCCCGAGGAGTGCGACCCCGCCCTGGAAGCACAGTTGACCGAGGTCGGAGCCGAGTCGTGCCATGTCCTCGTCCCACAAGCAGATCCGGCCGGCGTCGTGCTGATGGCCGGCAACAGCCACGTGATGCAGTGGTCCCCCGCTCTCCGGCACCTCGGCGAGGAGAGGCGGCTGGAGGTCGTCAGCTATACGCGGGGCAGCTGCCTGGTAGCGCCGATGGAGGAGCAGGTGGACGACTCCCCGAAGTGCCCGGACTTCCTCGCGGACCTCAACCTGGTCGTGGAGCATGTACGCCCGGACGTCGTCTTCATGCAGGGCACACGCAGCACCTATGAGGACGAGGAGATGCTCACCCCGGGGATGGTCGGGCGGATGGAGGAGATTGCGGGGACGGGTGCCCATGTCCTCGCACTCCGGGACAACCCCCGGTTCGCGGCCGGATCACCCACAACCTGCGGAAGGACACACGGGATCGATGCGGCGACATGCCGCTGGACGCATACCGTGCTCGATCCGAACACCAGCCCCCTGACCGGACTGGCCGATGCTCATCCCCGCATCGCGCAGGTGCAGCTGAACGACATGATCTGCCCGGGCCGTCAGTGCCAGCCCACGGTGGGCAACGTCCATGTGTACTGGGACGACAACCACCTCACCCCAACGTATGTAGAGACTCTTGCTCCCGTCTTCATCGAGCGTGCGCTGGCGGCCCTGGAGCACGACGGCATGCGTCTAGGACGCTGAGGCTCTCTCGAGCGCGCTGATCAAGGGATGGGAATGGTGCGGGTGTTGATGACACCCTCAGTCCGTTCCCGCTCCTCTATCGGCCTCGAAGAGGTGGGCAGCATGCGGAGCAGAACTACGGCGCCGGGCGCGCCCAGGGCGTGTCTGACACCAGCTTCAACCATGTGACCCCAGTGGTCAGGCGCTCGGCGGGCCGGTAGATGATCGTGCACTCGTCATACCTGGCCACCCGTCCGCGCGACTGCTGCAGGGGCGCATACTGACGTTCGATGACATTGCGGCCCCTACAGGCGACTGCGTCGAAGCCGACGGGGCACCCGCTGCTGCAGCCACGACGCCTGCGGTGGCCCTGATGGCCAGCTCACACGGGGATGACCGCCGCGGCTGCCACGCAGTGGAGTCGGCATCGGTCAATCCCCTGCCTGGCTCAGGCGATCAAGCTGGCCAATGGCATTCCTGCCCCCGCGTCGAGCTGATGGATCTTCGTGCTCAACCTGCCACGTGAGCGTCCGATACCGCGACCGGCAGGTTCATCCCGCAGATTCCCGTAGTTCGATCCATCCCCTGCATGGCGGGCAATGTCCGTGGCTTGCTGATGAGCGTGGGCGATCGCGGAGTCCAGTCCGGACCGATCCATAGATGAGGCCCTGGGCGTCGCTGGCGGCCGCAAATGTTGCTAGCACTTCATGCCAGGTGCCCTCAGCTGCCATCCGCCAGCACCAGGTCAGCGCGGTCTGCCAGGGCCCGTAGACCTCGGGCAGATCCCGCCACAGAACTCACGTGCTGATACCGGCAGATGATGACCTCGGCCATCACCCGGGCGTCGGAGAGCGTCTGGATACGAAAGATGCGATCCAGGGTGTCAGCTGACCCCTGGATTCATTGCCAGACACGTTCTAGGCCCGGTCATCCTCCAGGCACGAAGAAGCCCCCACACCGACATGGTCGGTGCAGGGGCCTCTGCTCGGCTCCCCCGGTTGGATTCGAACCAACAACCCTTCGATTAACAGTCGAATGCTCTGCCGTTGAGCTACGGGGGAATGTGCCGCGAACCGCCGGAGCCGTTCGGACAACGGATGGAACTCTACCAGAGCCCCTGCCTGCGCGCCACCCGGCCGCGGGGCGCCGTCGTCGTCCTGCCCACGCCCGGGGACCGGGCCCTTGCCAGGCACGGCTCCGGCGGGCCTATGGTGCGAGGACATTCCCAGAACCATCAGGAACGGACCCGAAGGAGAGACGTGTCCATGACCATCACGACCCTCACGCGCAAGACCGCCCTGACCGGCACGGGCGTGCTGGCCGCGCTCGCCCTCGCGGCCTGCGGCACCACCTCCGACAACGGCGACGACGGCTCCGCCTCGCCGGGGGTCGACGCCTCCTCGGCGGTGGCGAGCACCCCCACCACGGACGACGCGTCGGGCTCGGCGTCGTCATCAGCCTCCTCCGCTTCGGCCTCGTCGACGGCCGCCGCGGCCGGCAGCGGCTCGGCCACCGGCCAGGCCGACGAGCCCGCCTACGCGGTGATCGACGCGGTCCTGGAGAAGTACGCCGACGGCATCATCGTCGCGGTGGATGCCAACGACGATGACACGACCTGGGAGGTCGACGTCGTGGTGGGCGAGGAGGTGAAGGAGCTGGACGTCACCGCCGACGGCGACATCACCGAGACCGACCGCGAGTCGGATTCCGAGGACGTCCAGAAGGCGAAGGAGGCCGAGGTCACCGCCAAGCAAGCCCTCGACACCGCCCGGGAGGGCCGTGACGGGGTGACCCTGGACGAGATGGACCTGGACGACGACAACGGCACCCTCCAGTGGGAGGTCGAGTTCGACCGCGAAGACGGCGCGGACGGCCCCGAGGTCGAGATCGACGCCACGTCCGGTGAGGTGCTCACGGTCGACGAGCGCTGACGCCGCGCGGCCGACGGGCCGCCGTTTCCCGAACGACAACGCGCCTGGAGCCGCCGTTTCCCGAACGAAAACGGGTGGGGGTCAGTCGTCGGCGCGGAGGGCCCGGCGGCGCGCCTCCAGTTCCATGAGCTCGCTGTTGAGGCGGGTGAACTCGGCGGGGTCGCCCTCGGGGCCGAGCCGCTGCAGTCGCCCGAGCAGCTCCTCCTTGCGGTGCACGATCTGCAGGGCGAACAGGCGGTTCATGATGTCCCGGCAGTACCGGTCCACATCCTCGGGAGTGCGGGCGGGCAGGTCGCGGACGGCCAGCTCGGACACGACGCCGGCCACCTCCTGGGGCACGGCGTCCCGCACGGCGTCGACCCAGCGCTGCGGCGTCGCCCCCGCCGACCCGGCCATCTTCACGCCCTGGTGGACGGCGGCGTACTGCGGGACCGTGAAGCGGGCGGCGTACAGCGCGGTCCACTGCTCCGCGGAGAGCAGGGTCGGATGCTGCAGCACCACCTCGAGGGACTCCCGCTCCCGACGGGCGACGGGGTCGCGCGGATCCACCGGCACCACGATCCGCGGCGCCGGGGCGGCAGCCTCCCCGTGGCGGCCCTGGGGCCCGATCGCCTGCCCGTCGTCCGCCGGGGCCGGCCGCGCCTCGGGCTCGGGCCCCCGCCGCGGTGCGCGCCCGGCCGCGGCCACAGCGCGGTGCACGGCGTTCGGGTCGAGGCCGAGCCAGCCGGCCAGCTCCCGCTCGTAGCCGGGACGCAGGACGGCGTCCTTGATGCCCGCCACGATCGGAGCGGCATGGCGCAGGGCGCCGGCGCGGCCCTCCACGGTGTCCAGGTCGTAGTCCTTGAGCCCGGCCCGGATCGCGAACTCGAAGAGCGGCCGCCGCGAGGCGATGAGCGCGCGCACCGCCTCGTCGCCCTTCTGCATGCGCAGATCGCACGGGTCCATGCCGCTGGGCTCCACGGCCACGAACGTCTTGGCGAGGAACCGGTGGTCCTCGTCGAACGCCTTGAGAGCAGCCTTCTGCCCGGCCTCGTCACCGTCGAAGGTGAAGATCACCTCGCCGCCCGTGCCGTCGTCGGAGATCAGGCGGCGGGCCACCTTGATGTGGTCCGCGCCGAACGCGGTGCCGCACGTGGCCACCGCCGTCCCGACGCCGGCCAGGTGGGCCGCCATCACGTCCGTGTACCCCTCGACGAGCACCAGCTGACGCTCCTTGGCGATCGTCCGCTTGGCCAGGTCGATCCCGTAGAGCACCTGCGACTTCTTGTAGAGCGGCGTCTCGGGGGTGTTGAGGTACTTGGGCCCGGGGTCGTCGTCGTACAGCTTGCGCGCGCCGAAGCCGATGGTCGCGCCGGTCATGTCCCGGATGGGCCAGAGCAGGCGGCCGCGGAACCGGTCGTACAGGCCGCGCTGCCCCTCGGACACCAGCCCGGAGGCGCGCAGCTCCTCGTCCCGGAACCCCTTCTGCCGGAGGTGGTCCAGCAGATGCGACCACCCCTGCGGGGCATATCCGAGGCCGAACTGCGCCGCGTGCTCCTGCGTGAATCCGCGCTGGGTGAGGAAGTCGCGGGCGACCTGGGCCTCGGGCGAGCCGAGGGCCCGACGGAAGAACTCGTCCGCCACCTTGTTCGCCTCGAACAGGCGACGACGGCGCCCCGTCTCCGCCTTGTCCGGGCCGGTGCCGCCGTCCTCGTAGTGCAGCTCCACCCCCACGCGGGACGCCAGCCGCTCCACGGTCTCCGTGAACGTGGTGTGCTCGAGTTCCATCAGGAAGCTGATGACGTCCCCGTGCGCGCCGCAGCCGAAGCAGTGATAGGTGCCCACGCCGGGGCGCACGTGGAACGACGGCGTCCGCTCGTCGTGGAACGGGCACAGCCCCTTGAACGAGCCCACGCCCGCCGAGCGCAGGGTGACGAACTCCTCCACCACGGCCTTCAGGTCCGTGCGCTCGCGGACGAGGTCGATGTCCTTGCGCACGATCAGTCCAGCCATGCGGACCATTCTAGGGACGGGGCGGGGCGGTCAGCCCCGAGCGGAACCGGCCTCCGTGGACGGCTCGGCATCCGCTGCGGCCTGTGCAGGACCGGTCCCCGCCGCGCGGGGCGCTTCGGTCCGCGCCGCGCCCGCTCCCTCGGACGTGGGGCGCCCGGTCGCGGGGTCGATCACGGGCAACGCGCCGGTGGCCGCCTCGACCAGCGGATGGAACAGCGCGGCCGAAGCCAGGCCACCGTGACGGCGGCGCGCCGAGGACACGAACGAGAGGCTCATGTCGCCCACGATAGCCACCCGGGACCGTGATTCCGGTCACGGGAAGGCAACATTCTGGGCGGTCAGGTCACGGTTCGACGCGCGCCCGCCCCCGCGGACTGCCCGTGCAGCGGCAGCAGCCGGGGCACCAGCCGGACGAGGCTCACCATCGCCCCGAGCTCCACGAGCGTCTGCGTCACCACCACGAGCGGGGCCGGGTCCAGGCTCGCCGGCAGGGACAGCGCCAGCGGCAGTACGACCAGGGAGTTCCGCGTCACGCCCGAGAACACGAGCGCCCGTCCTGCGGGCACGTCGAGACGCGCCCACCGCGCAGCCACCACGCCGAGGGCCACCATCACGGCGGCGAACGCCGCGAACAGGGGCACGACGGCGGCCAGCGCGGGCAGCCGCTCCCCCACGCCGCGGATCTGGGAGGCGACCACCGTGAACAGCGTGACGACCATGAGCGGGACCATCGCCGCCGTGAACCCGCACCCCACCGCGGCCGCGCACCGCACCCCACTGGAGCAGCGCCGCGAGCGCGAGCGGCGCCAGGATCAGCAAGACCAGGGCACGGACGAACGGCCCGGCGTCGACCACGGCCACCGCCGCCTCGCCGGCGACGACGCGCAGCAGCACGGGCAGCACGGGCAGGACGGGCAGCACGACCAGCTGGACGAGCATGAGCAGTGGAGCCGCCGCCAGCAGCCGCTCGGCCGCCCCGCCCGCGAGCGCGGTGAACGCGATGACGTAGTCCACGCACGGGGCCAGCAGCACGAGGAGCACGCCCACGAGCAGCACGTCGTCGTGGGCCACGAACCGACTCAGCCCGAACACCACCGCCGGCACCACCAGGAACGTCGCCAGCAGGAGCGGCGCGAGGACCGGCTCGACGAGCACCGCCCACGCGCCGGCCCCGGGCACGGCCCACCCGACGACGGCGCCCGCGGCGATCCCGGCGGGGGCTGACCCCTACGCTGGGGGCCATGCCCACCGCCCCCGCACCGTCCGAGGCCGCTGCCACCCCGTTGCACGTGGCCGTGCGCACGCTCGACGCCGCGGCGCTCGCGGCGGCCGGACACACGGCGGCGACCGCCGTGGCCGCGGTGTACGCGCACGCGGTGGTGCGCGGGGCGGCGTCGTTCTGGCTGGACTCGGCCCTGCCGGACCCGGCCGAGGCCCGCTGGTCCGTGGCGGGCGACGGCCTGGACGTGCTCGGCGAGGAGCAGGGCCGTGTGCCCTCCCCCGGACCGCGCCTGGTCCGGCACGACGACCCCGCCGATCCGGACCGCGCGTGGGCGGGCCTCGCGGCTGCGGCCGCGCCCCGGCCGGTGGTCGGCGGCGAGGGGCTGCCCCTGCGCGGCGGCCTGGTCGGCTGGTTGGGCTACGAGCTCGGCCTGGCGGATCTGGGGGTGACACCGCCCTCACGTCGAGCCGAGGACCCCGCGCCCCTGCCCGCGCAGTTCTGGGTGCGCCCGTCCCGCTACGTCGTGGCCGACCACGCGGCCGGGGTGCTGCACTGCTGCGTCGTCTCCCTCGATCCGACCACCGCGGAGGCCGGGGCCGACCGCTGGGCGGCGGACGTGCGCCGCGCCCTCGCCGCGGCCCGCCGCGCTCTCGAGACGGCGGCGGGCGACGCCGTCGTACCCCCGCCGCAGGACGCCGTCCCGGGGCCGCGGGCCGATGAGGAGGCGCCGGGCACGTGGCGCGAGGACCGGGCGGCGTACGCCGAGCAGATCGCCCGCTGCCGCGCCGCGCTGCACGCCGGCGACTCCTACGAGCTGTGCCTGACCACCCGCTTCGACGCCGATCCCGGGCTGCGCGTGGACCCGCTGGTCCTCTTCCACGAGCTCGCCGCGCACCAGCCGGCCCCGTATGCGGCGCTGCTGGAGCACGGCACGGGCTCCCGCCGGTGGGCCGTGGTCTCCGCCTCCCCCGAGCGCTTCCTCTCCGGGCGCGAGGGCCGGTACAGCACCAAGCCGATCAAGGGCACCGCCGCCCGACTGGCCGACCCGGCCGGGGACGCCGAGGCCGCCCGCGCGCTCGCCGCCGACCCCAAGACGCGCGCCGAGAACCTCATGATCGTGGACCTGCTGCGCAACGACCTCTCCCGCGTGTGCGAGCCCGGCTCCGTGCAGGTGCCCTCCCTCATGGCGGTGGAGAGCTACGCGAGCGTCCACCAGCTCGTCTCCACGGTCACGGGGACCGCGCGGGCCGGCATCGAACCCGTGGACGTGGTGCGGTCGCTGTTCCCCGGCGGGTCGATGACGGGCGCGCCGAAGCGCCGCAGCGTCGAGCTGCTGGCCGCGTGGGAGGCCTCCCCGCGCGGGGTCTACTCCGGGGCGCTGGGGATGCTGAGCGCGGACGGGACGACGTCGTTGTCCGTCGTGATCCGCACGGCCGTGCTCGCCGGGGGCCGCTGGTCCGTGGGGGCCGGCGGGGCGATCGTCGCGGACTCTGACCCGGCCGCCGAGCACGACGAGGTCCTCCTCAAGGCCCGCGGCCTGCGCCGGGCCCTCGCCCGCGCCGCCGGCACGGGCCTGCCGACGACGGCGCCCGACGTCGCCTGACCCCACCCTGTGGTTCGGGGGCGATATTCGGCGGTATTCCGACGGAATAACGCCGCAAACCGCCCCCAAACGAGGGGGGCGCCCACCCGTGCGGCCTGCCTAGGCTGGGGACATGGCCGATCCGCACCCCGTCCTCGCCGCCTCCGCCCCCGACCTCGACCCTGACGCGCTGGACGCCGTCCGCGCGCTCGTGGCCGCCGCCGAGCGTCCCGTGGTGCTCTCCGGGGCGGGGATGAGCGCCGAGTCCGGCATCCCCACGTTCCGCGACGCCCAGACCGGCCTGTGGGAGCGGTTCTCCGCGGAGGAGCTCGCCACGGAGGAGGCGTTCCTCGCCGATCCCGCGCTCGTGTGGTCCTGGTACCGGTGGCGTGCCCGGATGGTGCGGGCCCGCCGACCGAATCCGGGGCACGACGCCGTCGCCGCCTGGCAGCGCCGCACACCCGACCTGGAGGTGGTCACCCAGAACGTGGACGACCTGCACGAGCGGGCCGGCGCCCGCGTGCTCGCGCACCTGCACGGCTCGCTGTTCGAACACCGCTGCGCCGAGTGCGGGGCCCCGGCGGACGTGGACCCGGGCGCGCCCTCGGACGTGGACGCGGCCGGCTCGGAGGCGGACCTGGAGGCGATGCTGCGTGAGGCGCCGCCGGCGTGCCCGGCGTGCGGGACGGGACGGATCCGGCCGGGCGTGGTGTGGTTCGGCGAGATGCTGCCGCAGGAGCCGTGGGAGCGCGCCTACGAGGCGCTGGAGCGCTGCGACCTGGCCCTCGTCGTCGGCACCTCGGGCCTGATCCAGCCGGCCGCGTCCCTGCCGTTCGTGGCGCTGGGAGCCGGGGTCGCCGTCGTCGAGGTGAACCCCGTGGAGACCGAGCTGAGCGGCGCGGTGACGCACGCGCTGCGCGGCTCGGCCGGGGCGGTGCTGCCCGCGCTCGTCGCCGGCGTCTGGCCCGGGCCGTCGGGGGCCTTGTCGACTGCGAGGCACGTCACATGGTGACGCAATAGACAACACACGCATGACTTAATAGGCTCCCCTTGCCGGCCCGCCAGGAACCCCTGGCCCGCGGCGCCGCCCCCGCCACTCCTCCCGAATCGAGATTGCCATGCCCCAGTCCCGCGCCCTCTCGCGTGGTGTCCGCCTCTCGGCCGTGTCCGCCACGCTGCTGCTCGCCCTGACCGCCTGCGCCGGCGGCACCGGCGGCTCCGGCTCGGACTCCGCGTCCGGCGCGGCGTCCGGCTCCGCCTCCGCCGCCGAGTCGGACAAGAAGGTCACCCTGTACTCGGGCCGCAGCGAGGACCTCGTCCAGCCGATCCTGGACGAGTTCACCGACGAGACCGGCATCGAGGTGGAGGTCCGCTACGACAAGACCCCCGCCATGGCCGCGCAGCTGATCGAGGAGGGCGAGGGCTCCCCCGCCGACGTGTTCCTCTCCCAGGATGCGGGCGCGCTCGGCGCCGTCGCCAAGGAGGGCCTGTTCACGCCCCTCGCCCAGGAGACCCTGGACCGCGTGCCCGAGACCTACCGGGACGACGAGGGCGACTGGGTCGGCCTGACCGGCCGCGTCCGCGTGCTGGCCTACAACGAGGAGAAGGTCCCCGAGGCCGACCTCCCGACGTCGGTCGACGAGCTGACCGATCCGAAGTGGAAGGGCCGCGTCGGCGTCGCCCCCACCAACGCGTCCTTCCAGACGTTCGTCACCGCCCTTCGCCTGCAGAAGGGCGAGGACGAGGCCCGGACCTGGCTCGAGGACTTCGCCGCCAACGACCCGCAGCGCCGCGAGAAGAACGGCGAGATCCTCGCCGACGTGGACGCCGGCACCCTGGACACCGGCCTAGTCAACCACTACTACCTGTTCGAGCTGGCCCGGGAGAAGGGCGTCGCCCCGGAGGAGCTGGGCGCGTCCCTGCACTTCTTCCCCGACGGCGACCTCGGCTCGCTGGTGAACGTGTCCGGCATGGGCCTGGTGGGCGAGCAGGAGGACGGCGACGCCGCCGCCCTCGTGGAGTACCTTCTCTCCGAGGACGGTCAGTCGTACTTCGCCGAGGAGACCGGCGAGTACCCGCTCGTGGAGGGCGTGGAGCAGCCGGCCGGCTTCCCGGAGCTCTCCGAGGTCAAGGCCCCCGACGTGGACCTCAACGACCTGGACGACCTCCAGACCACCATCCAGATGATCCAGGAGGCGGGCCTGCTCTGACCCCCCGAGCACCGGAGCCGGCCGTCCGCCGCACGCGCGGACGGCGCGCTCCCGCGGCGCTGACCGCCGCGGCCCTCGTGGCCGCGGCGGTCGCGCTCGTCCCCATCGGCTACCTGTTCCTGCGCACCGCCCAGGGCGGGTTCGGCCCCTGGCTGGACGCCGTCGTGAGCCCGCGCGTGGGCGCCCTGGCCGCCACCTCGCTCGCGCTCACCGCCGTGGTGACCGCGCTGTGCCTGGTGATCGGCGTGGGCGCCGCCTGGCTCGTCACCCGCACCGACACGCCCGGCCGCGGCCTGCTGGCCGTCCTGCTGGCGCTGCCGCTGGCCGTGCCCTCCTACGTGGCGGCGTTCACGTGGGTGTCCGTCTCGGACCTGCTGCCCGGCGTGGAGGCGGGGCGCTTCGAGGGGTTCTGGGCCGCGGTGACGGTGATGACCCTCTACACGTACCCGTACGTATACCTGCCGGTGGCGGCCGCGCTCTCCCGCATCGACCCCGGCCAGGAGGACGTGGCCCGCTCGCTCGGCCGCGGCCCCGCCGCCACGCTGTTCACCGTCACGCTCGCCCAAGTGCGCCCGGCGATCGCCGGCGGCGCCCTGCTGGTGGCCCTCTACGTGCTCTCCGACTTCGGCGCCGTGGCCATCCTGCGCCTGGACACCTTCACCCGGGCGATCTTCACGGCGCTCGAGGTGGGCTTCAACCGGCAGCTCGCCCTCACCCTGGCCACCGTGCTCGTGCTGCTGACGGTGCTGGTGCTCTGGGGCGAGTCCCGCACCCGCCGGGCCGACGACGGCGTCCGCTCCGGTCGCACGGTCCGCCGGGTCAGCGTGCACCGGCTGGGCCGGTCCCGCTGGGTCGGCACCGGGCTCCTCGCCGTGGTCACGGGCGCCGCGCTGGGCGTGCCCGCGGTGAGCCTGGTCCGCTGGATGGGCGAGGGCACGTCCCTGTCCGCCGTCCGGGACCGCTGGCTCGACGCCGTCTCCGGCTCCGTGGTCCTGGCGGGCGCGGGCGCGGCGCTCACCCTCGCCCTCGCCCTGCCGATCGGCATCCTCGCCGCCCGCCACCCGGGGCGCGTCTCCCGGATCGCCGAGCGCGCCGCGTTCCTCGCGCACGGGCTGCCCGGCGTCGTCGTGGGGCTCTCCCTCGTGTTCCTCGGGGTCTCCCTGGTCCCGGCGCTCTACCAGACCACGTGGATGGTGGCCTTCGCCTACGCCACCCTGTTCCTGCCGCTGGCGGTCACGTCGGTGGCCGGGGCCGTCGCCCAGTCCTCCCCTGCCCTCGAGGAGGCGGCCCGGTCCCTGGGCTCCTCGGGCGCCGAGGTGCTGCGCCGCGTGACCCTGCCGCTGGCGCTGCCGGGGGTGGGCGCCGGCGTCGCGCTGGTGGCCCTCACCGCCATGAAGGAGCTGCCCGCCACGCTGCTGCTGCGGCCCACCGGCATGGACACGCTCGCCACCCGCCTGTGGAACGCCACCAGCGTGGGCCGGTACGCCGAGGCCGCCCCCTACGCGCTCACCCTCGTGCTGCTCGCCGCGGTGCCCACGTGGGTGGTGGTCCACCGCACGGGGATCGTCGCGGCCGTGCGCGGCCGCTCGAGCGCCCCGTCGACCCCGAACGAGGTGTCAGAATGACCGCCATGCCCTCCCCCGCCGCCTCGACCCGCGCGTCCCGCCCGGCCGGTCCCCGGCCCGGCGTCGGCCACGCCGTGTCCGTGGCCGACCTCGGCGCCTCCTACGGGGAGGGGCCCGTCCTGGAGGGCGTGCAGTTCGACCTGGAGCCGGGCGAGCTGCTCGCCGTGCTCGGCCCCTCCGGCTGCGGGAAGACCACGCTGCTGCGCTGCCTGGCCGGCTTCGAGCGCATCGAGTCCGGCCGCATCAGCCTTGCCGGCTCCGTGGTGGCCCTGCCCCGCGTGCACGTGCCCGCCCACCGCCGGCACGTGGCCGTGGTGCCCCAGGACGGCGCCCTGTTCCCGCACCTGAGCGTGGCGGAGAACGTGGGCTTCGGGCTGCGCCGCCGCCGGCCCGGGCGGATGGCCCGCATCCAGGAGTGCCTCGAGCTCGTGGACCTCGCCGGCCACGGCGAGCGCATGCCGCACGAGCTCTCCGGCGGCCAGCAGCAGCGCGTGGCCCTGGCCCGGGCGATGGCCCCGCGCCCGCCGCTGATCCTGCTGGACGAGCCCTTCGGCGCCCTCGACGCCTCCCTGCGCAGCGGCCTGCGCCGGGACGTGCGCCAGGCGCTGAAGGAGGACGGCGCCACGGCCGTGCTCGTCACCCACGACCAGTCCGAGGCCCTGTCCATGGCCGACCGCGCGGCCGTGATGCGGGCCGGGCGCCTGCCCCAGCTGGGCACGCCGGACGAGGTGTACGCGCACCCGGCCGACGCCTGGGTCGCCGCGTTCGTCGGGGAGGCCTCCCTGCTGCCGCTGCTGGACGTGACCGGGCCGGAGCGCGACGGCGGCCGGCGGATCGGGCGCACCGCCCTCGGCCCGGTGCCCCTGCACGGGGCGCGTGCGGCCACGGCTGTGCCCGGGGACCTCGTGGTGGTCCGCCCCGAGCACGTGCGCGGCACCCTCGACCCGACCGTTGACGTGGACGGGGTCGAGGCCGCGCGCGTCTGGACGCCCGCCACCGTGGTGGACGTGGACTACCGCGGCCACGACTCGGTGGCCACGGTCCAGCTGGCCGACGGCACCCGGGCCCAGGCCCGCGTGGAGGGGGCGCTGCCCCCGCTCGACGCCGCCTGCGGGGTCCGGCTCGCGGGCCCGTGCGCCGTCGTCGCCCCGGGCGAGTGACCGGCCCGGGGCGGCCCCTCAGATCCAGACGCGCCGGAACTCCGCGCCCTGCACCAGGGTGTGATGCCACTCGACGGCGGTCGAATCGGTGAGCGAGGCGATCTGGTCGATCACCACGCGCCGCCGGGCTGCGTCGTCGGGGGCCTGCGCCCAGTCGAACGCGAACATCGGCTCGAGGTACCGGTCCCCCGTCGCGTCGAGCAGCGTCACGAGCTCCGCGAGCACCTCGCGCTGCCGCGCGTAGAGCGGCTGGCGCTGCTCGGCGGTCATCACGTAGGCCGCCGCGATGCCCTTCATCACGGCGATCTCGGTCTCCGTCTCCTCGGGCACCACGACGTCGGCGCCGTGGCGGGTGAGCGGCTCGTTGCCGAACACCTGACGCGTGGCGTCGAAGGCGGCGCTGCAGAACCGGCCGATCAGCTGGCTCGTCATGTCCTTCATCGCCGCCAGCGCCCGCCGGGAGCCGTCCATCTCGGAGACCCACACGTCGGTGGCCTCGAGGCGGGCCAGGGCCGCGTCGACCTCGGCCGGGTCCGTGTGCGGCAGGTACCACTGGCGGGTGGTCTCCACGACGCGCTCCCGGTGCTCCGGGATGGCCAGCCACTTGAGCTGGAACACGGCGTTGACCACGCCGTCCTCGACGTCGTGCACGGAGTAGGAGATGTCGTCCGCGAGGTCCATGACCTGGGCCTCCATGGACGTGCGCGTGCCGGGCACCCCGGCGCGGAACCAGCGGAACACGGGCAGGTCGTCCTCGTAGACGCCGAACTTGCGCGAGCGCGTGCCGTCGGGGCGCAGCGGGGCGTCCTCACGGGTCCACGGGTACTTGCATGCGGCGTCGAGGGCGGCGCGCGTGAGGTTCAGGCCCGCGGAGGAGCCGTCCGCGAAGAGCTTCTTCTGCTCGAGGCGGGCCAGCAGGCGCAGGGTCTGGGCGTTGCCCTCGAAGCCGCCGACGTCCTCGCTGAGCGCGTCGAGCGCCTTCTCCCCGTTGTGCCCGAAGGGCGGGTGGCCGAGGTCGTGGGACAGGCAGGCGGTGTCCACGAGGTCGGGGTCGCAGCCCAGCGACCGGCCGAGCTCACGCCCCACCTGCGCCACCTCGAGCGAGTGCGTCAGGCGGGTGCGGGCGAAGTCGTCCGCGTCCGGGGCGACCACCTGGGTCTTGGCCCCCAGCCGGCGCAGGCCCGCGGAGTGCAGCACGCGGGCACGATCCCGCTCGAAGTCCGAGCGGTACGAGGACTTGGGCGGCTCGGGCAGCCACCGCTCCCGGTCCCACGGCGTGTAGCCGGGGGTCTGCACGGCGCGGCCGGCATACGGGGGCCGGCCTTCCGGGCCGAACAGCACCGGCTGGTGGGCGGCGCCGGTCCAGGGCGACGACGGCGCGGCGGGCGTTCCGGCGGCGGGCACCGGCGTCGTGGGCTCAGCCACCGGAGACGTCCAGCTCGGCGGCCTGGATCATGGCCTGCTGCTCGGCGTTGAGCTCGCGGGAGTCCAGCCAGCCGTCCGGCAGGTGCGGGCGCTTGGGGGCGCCGGCCCGGCCGCGGGGGCCCTCGGCGGCCTCGCCCGGGTAGGGCTGGTCCCGGTCCACGCGGGCGAGGATCTCGCGCATCGTGGCGAGGTCCGGGACGGTGGACAGCGCGGTGCGGATCTCCGAGCCCACGGGGTAGCCCTTTAAGTACCACGCCACGTGCTTGCGGATGTCCCGCAGCGCCTTCGTCTCGTCGCCGCCGAAGGTGTCCACGAGCAGCTCAGCGTGGCGGTACAGCGTGTCCGCGACCATGCCCAGGGTCGGCTGGAACCGGTCCTGCCGGCCCTCGAACGCGGCCTGCAGGTCCCCGAACAGCCAGGGCCTTCCCTGGCAGCCGCGGCCGATCACGACGCCGTCCACGCCGGTCTGCTCGACCATCGCGATGGCGTCCTCCGCGGACCAGATGTCGCCGTTGCCGAGCACGGGGATGTCCGGCAGGGCCTCGCGCAGCCGGGCGATGTCGTCCCACACGGCGGTGCCCGAGTAGAACTGGCGGGTGGTGCGGCCGTGGAGGGCGACGGCGGCGACGCCGAGGTCGCGGGCCGTGCGGCCGGCGTCGAGGAAGGTCAGGTGGTCCTCGTCGATGCCGCGGCGCATCTTCACGGTCACCGGGATGTCCTTCTTGGCCGCCTCGGTCACGGCCGCCTTGACGATGGAGGCGAACAGCTCCGCCTTCCACGGCAGGGCGGAGCCGCCGCCGCGCCGGGTCACCTTGGGCACGGGGCAGCCGAAGTTCATGTCGATGTGGTCGCAGCGGTCCTCCTCGACCAGCATCCGCACCGCGGCGCCGGTGGTGACCGGATCCACCGAGTAGAGCTGGACGGAGCGGGGCACCTCGTCCGGGTCGTGCTGGATGATCCGCATCGACTCGGGCTTGCGCTCCACGAGAGCCCGGGCGGTGACCATTTCGTTCACGTAGAGGCCGCCGCCGTACTCCCGGCACAGGCGCCGGAACGCGGTGTTCGTGATGCCGGCCATCGGGGCGAGCACCACGGGGACGTCGATGGTCAGCGGTCCCAGCCGCAGCGGGGGCAGGGTCAGGCGGTCCGTCGTCGGGGCGGGGTGGCGGGCCTCGTGGAGCTGATCGTCGTCGGTGATGCGTCGACCCGCACCGGCGGACTTGGCGTAGTGCGCGACGTGGGGGTCGGCGACGTCGTCGGCGTCGGTCACCGCCGCGGCGGGGAGGGTGTGGGAAGAAGTCATGTCGGGTCCATTCTTCCATTCCGCCCGGCACCCGCGTCACCGTGCCCCACGACCCGGCCCGCTGGGAGGCGATCGCCGAGGCGCCCCGCCGGGACGGGCAGACGATACTGGCGGCGGGTCAGGCCTCCGACGACGGCGCCGCGTCCTCGCGGTCGAGCACCGCCAGCAGGTCAGCACCGGCGAACATCTGAGCGGTCTGTCGGGCCGACGGCGTGCCGGCATCGGGGTCCGCACCGGCCGCGAGCAGGTGCCGCATCGAGGCGACATCCCGCTTGAACGTGGCGCAGGTCAGGGCGCGCTGGCCGCGATCGTTGGCGTGCTCGATCTCGGCGCCGGCCTCGATCAGCATCGCCACCGTGTCCGGGCGCTCGTGGTAGGCGGCGAGGGTGAGGAAGGAGTCGCCCGCGTGGTTGCGCAGGCGCGTGCTCACCCCGGCGTCCAGGTATGCCTTCAGCTGGGCCGTGTCCCCGTCCCGCGCCATATCGAAGAGCCGGTTCGCCAGCTCGATGTCCTTCTCGCTCCACTGCTCGCTCATGCCCGCCAGTATGGCGGACGCCGCGGCGATCGACCGCGCCGCAGCGGCATCTCCGCGGGTCCGCCCGCAGGTGATGTCGCCGGCCGGCGGTCAGACGAGCACCGGGAACAGCCCCGCCCGCCCCGCGGTTGCACCCGGCATGACCCGCAAGCACCTCGGCTTCCTCAACTTCGGCCACTGGATCCACCGGCCCGGCACCGCCCCGGACGCGCGGCAGGCCCTCGACGACGTCGTCGCGATGGCCGTGGCCGCCGAGGACGCCGGACTCGACGGCGCCTGGCTCCGCGTCCACCACTTCCAGCGGATGTTCTCCTCGCCGTTCCCGATCCTCGCCGCGATGGCCGCCCGCACCGAGCGGATCAGCCTCGGCACCGGCGTGATCGACCTGCGGTATGAGAACCCCCTGTACATGGCCGAGGCCGCGGCCACCACGGACCTCCTCTCCGGCGGCCGGCTCGAGCTCGGTGTCTCCCGCGGCTCACCCGAGGCCGCCCTCGACGGCCAGGCGCAGTTCGGCTACGCCCTCGCCGAGGGGCAGACCTGGGCCGACGTGACCCGCGAGCGCGGACGCCGGTTCCTCTCGGCCGTGCGCGGCGAGGGCATCGCGACGCCGGACCTCACCTCCGGCTGGGCGCACAGCTCGCAGCCGCTGCGGATCGAGCCGCACTCCCCCGGGCTCGCGGACCGCATCTGGTGGGGGTCCGGCTCTGTGGGCTCGGTGGCCGGCGCCGCCGCGGACGGCTACAACATGCTCTCCTCCACCCTGCTCCTGCAGGACGACGGCCGCCCCTTCCACGTCCAGCAGGCCGACCAGATCGCCCGCTACCGGGAGGCCTTCGCCGCGGCCGGCCACGCCGGTCCGGGCCGCACGGCGGTCACGCGCTCCGCGTTCGTCATCCAGGACCGGGAGGACGAGCTGTACTTCGGCCGGGAGCGGGCCTCGCGCGACTCCTCCGGCATGCTCGAGGGCGGCGCCGCCCGCTCCGGCCCGACCTATGCCGGGTCCGCCGAGGAGGTCGCGGAGAAGCTCGCCGCCGACGACGCCGTCGCCGCCGCCGACTGGGTCCTGTTCGCCAACCCCAACCAGCTCGGGGTCGAGTACAACGCGAAGATCTTCGCCGGCTGGGCGGAGGTCTGGCGCCTGCTCGGCTGGGATGCATGAGCGAGGCCCCGCCGCACCTCCCGACCGCCGACGACGGCTTCGCCCGAGCCCGTCGCGCGCGCTGGGCCGTCACCGCCGCCTTCGCGACGAACGGCGCCCTGCTCGGCGCGCTCATCCCGCACTACCCGGAGGCCAAGGCCGCGTTCGGCCTGGACCCGGCCGCGTTCGGCCTGCTCGTCATCGCGCTCGCCGTGGGCGGCACGCTCGCCGGGCCCCTGCCCGCGCCGATCCTGCGCCGGTTCGGCGCCCGACGCGTCATGCTCGCCGGCAGCGTGGCCATCGCCCTGCTCACGACGGCGGCCGGTCTCGTCCTCGACATCGCCGGGGCGGGCGCGGGGGCCGGGCACGGTGCGGGCACGGCCGCGGCCTGGCCGCTGTGGGTCTTCGCGGGCCTCGTCCTGGCATCGGGGGTGCTCGACGCCGTCGTGGACACCGCCCAGAACGCGCAGGGCCTGCAGGTGCAGACCCGGCTGGCCCGGCCCGTGCTCACGACCATGCACGCCGGCTGGAGCCTCGGAGCGGCCGCCGGTGCCGGGCTCGGCGCCGCGGTCATCACCGTGGGCGGCCCCGCGGCCCTGCACCTGGGGCTCAACGGCGCCGTGTGCGTCGCGGTGCTGCTGGGGGTCCGGCGCCTGTTCCTGGCGGAGGCGCCCACGGACTCGGCCTCGGCCCGCGACGCCTCGGATCAGTCACCCGCGCCGTCGGAGACGTCCACGCCGCCTGCCCCGGCCGCCCAAGCCCTCCCCCGCCGCGCCGCCGTGGCCGTGCTCGTCCCCGCCGTGGTGATCGCGATGGCCGGGTTCGGTGTGGAGGAGTTCGGCAACGCGTGGGCCACCCTGTTCCTGATCACCGAGCGCGGCCTGGACCCGGCCGCGGCGGTGCTCGGCGCGTCGACGCTGCTGGGCGCGCAGTTCGTCGGCCGCCTCGCGGGCGACCGCACCCTCGCCGCCCTGGGACGCCGCGGGGCGCTGACGGCGGGGCTGGGCGCCGTCGTCGTGGGGCTGGGACTGGCCCTGGCGCCGCTGCCGGGGCCGGTGGCCGTGCCTGCTGCGTTCGCGGGGCTGGCGCTGGCGGGGCTGGGCTGCGCCGTGGTGGTGCCCGTGGCCTATGCGCTCGGCGACGAGGCGCCCGGGCTCCGGCCGCAGACCGGGCTGGCGGTGACGAGCTGGTGCATGCGCCTGGCCGGGGTCGGGCTCAGCCCGGCGGTCGGGGCGCTGGCCGGCGCCGTCGGTCTTGCACCGGCGCTGACGGTGTTCCTGGGCCTGGCCGCCGTCGGGGCGGTGCTCGCCGCCCGGCTGCCCGCCGCCCCGTAGGAACCGCTCAGTCGTCGTCGACCTCGCCGGCGAGGGCCTGGGCCGCCAGGTGCTCCTCGGTCGCGGCCTCCCAGATCTCCTTGGCGGCGGAGCCGTTGAGCAGCACGAGAAGCACGCCCACGATGATGTCCGCCCAGCCCGATGCCGTCAGCACCGTGATCCCGGACAGGGCGATCAGCACGACGCCGGCCACGAGGTCGTTGCGCGCCGCGAGCCAGGCCGCCCGGGTGAGGGAGCCGCCGTCGACGCGGACGCGGGCCAGCAGGACCACGCACACGATGTTCACGAGGAGCGAGCCGACGGCCGCCCCCAGCAGCACGCCCGCGGCCGGCGGCTCGGGGTCGCCGATCTTCGTGGCCGCCATGACGAGCGCCGCCACGGCCGGCAGCACGATGATCCCGGCCATGACCTTGCCGATGACCGCCTGCCGGGCCGCCGTCCACCCGAGCGCCACGAAGATCAGCAGGTTGACGGCGAAGTCCTCGAAGAAGTCGACGGAGTCCGCCACGAGGGCCACCGAGCCGATCCCCACCGCCAGGATGATCTCGACCACCAGGTAGGCGCCGTTGAGCAGGGCCACCGCCAGGACGGTGCCCCGCAGGGCGCGGGTGCGCCGGCGGTCCGCTTCGGCTGCCTGGTTCACGCGCCCGTCGTGTCGTCCACGAACACGTACGTGTCCACCAGCGTCCGCGCCGCGTTGCCGCCGATGAGCCCGTCCACGATCCGCTCCAGCGGGGTCATCGCCTCGTCCACCTCGATCTGCACGGGGTACTGGGCCACGAGCAGGGCGAGCAGGTCGGCCACGGCCTGCAGCGCGTCCTTCTCCCCCAGCTCCGGATCCCAGCCCACGAGCACGTCGGCCGGCGCGTCCTGGCGCTCCGGGGTGTAGGACACCGCGAACGCGCGGATGCGCCCGCCCTCGGCCTTCGGCGCGTCGCGGAGCACGACGGCGCCCGCGGCCCCGGTGGCCGGACCCAGCAGCAGCTGCTGGGCGGCCCCGACGCTCAGGGTCGACGGATCCCACGCGTGCACGGCGTCGTAGAACGCGGTGACCGCCCGCGTCAGCTCGACGGAGCCGGTCGAGGCCTCCTCGAGGACCACGCCGTCCGGGTGCTCCTCCCCCCGCACGTCCGGCAGGCCGATGGCCCCCGGGGCGATCGCGACGCGGCGGGAGCGCTGCACGGGGGTGAAGCCCTCGGCCACGAGGAACGCCTCGGTGCCGGCGGCCAGTGCGGCGGTCTGGGAGCGCACGGCGTCCGTGTCCACGGGCGGGCGGCCGGTCGCACCGTCGGTCTCGGTCTGCGGGTCGGCGCCGGCCACGCCGGGCACCAGGGCGTCCTTGGCGAATCGGGCCTTCAGGGCCGTCGTCGGGATGGCGCCGGCGGCGTGCGCCTCCGCGGCGAGCCCCCGCAGGGCCGCCACGAGCGCCCGGCCGATGCCCCGGCGCCGCTCGGCAGCCGCGGTCTCGACGTACAGCCACAGCCGCCGCGGGTGCACGGACGAGGCATAGACGACGCCGGCCGCCACCGGCACGCCGGCGGCCTCGGCCACGAGCGCGCGGCGCCAGGGCCGTTCCGCGTCCTCGGCGAGCATCGCCCGGTCCTGGTGCTGCTGCGCGTTGGCCGGGTCACCCCACACCTCGAGCAGGGCCAGGTCGTCCCCGGGCCGCCAGGGACGCAGCACGATCTCCCCGCCGGCGACCGCGGCGGAGTCGAACAGCGCGCCGCCGTCGTCGTGCCCCGCGGCCCCGGCCGCTCCCGTCACGTCCCCGCTCACTTGACCAGGCGCTCCAGCAGGTAAGACTTCACCTGGGACAGCGCCACGCGCTCCTGGGCCATGGTGTCCCGCTCGCGGATGGTCACGGCCTGGTCCTCGAGGGTGTCGAAGTCCACGGTGATGCAGAACGGGGTGCCGATCTCGTCCTGGCGGCGGTAGCGACGGCCGATCGCGCCGGAGTCGTCCGTCTCGATGTTCCAGAGGGTGCGCAGCTCCGCCGCGAGGGACTGGGTGGCCGGCTGCAGCTCGGGCTTCTTCGACAGCGGGAGCACGGCGGCCTTGACCGGGGCCAGGCGCGGGTCCAGCTTGAGCACGGTGCGCACGTCCACGCCGCCCTTGGCGTTCGGGGCCTCGTCCTCGGCGTAGGCGTCTACGAGGAACGCCATCATGGCGCGGGTCAGGCCGAAGGACGGCTCGATCACGTACGGGGTGTAGTGCTCGTTGTTGGCCTGGTCGAAGTACTGCATCTTGGTGCCCGAGTGCTCGGTGTGCCGCCCGAGGTCGTAGTCGGTGCGGTTCGCGATGCCCATCAGCTCGCCCCAGCCGTCGCCGCCGGTGAAGCCGAAGTCGTACTCGAGGTCGATCGTGGCGTCCGAGTAGTGGGCCCGCTCGTCCGCGGGCACGTCGAGGCGGCGCAGGTGCGCCGGATCGATGCCGAGGTCGATGAACCAGTCCCAGCAGTCCTCGACCCAGCGGTCGAAGTGCTGGCCCGCCTCGGCCGGCGGCACAAAGTACTCGATCTCCATCTGCTCGAACTCACGGGTGCGGAAGATGAAGTTGCCCGGGGTGATCTCGTTGCGGAACGCCTTGCCGATCTGGCCGATGCCGAACGGCGGCTTCTTCCGGGCCGCGCCCAGCACGTTGAGGAAGTTCACGAAGATGCCCTGCGCCGTCTCCGGGCGCATGTAGTGCAGGCCCTCCTCGTTGTCCACGGGGCCGAGGTAGGTCTTGACCAGGCCCGAGAACAGCTGCGGCTCGGTCCAGGCGCCCTGGGTGCCGCAGTCCGGGCACACGATCTCGGCCATGCCCTCGGCCGGCCGGCCCTTCTTGGCCTCGAACGCCTCGAGCAGGTGGTCCTGGCGGTGGCGCCTGTGGCACCGGGTGCACTCCACGAGCGGGTCGGTGAAGGTCTCGACGTGGCCGGAGGCCTCCCACACCGCGCGCGGCAGGATGATGGAGGAGTCCAGGCCCACCATGTCCTCGCGGGAGCGCACGAAGGTCTTCCACCATTCCGCCTTGATGTTCTCCTTCAGCTCCACACCCAGGGGCCCGTAGTCCCACGCGGAGCGCGAACCGCCGTAGATCTCACCGGCCTGGAACACGAAGCCTCGGCGCTTGGCGAGGTTGATGACGTTGTCCAGCGGGGACTTGGCAGCCATGGGGGCATCACTTCCGTACTCATCGGCGGGGCGGGAGGGGATCACGACGACGACGGCGCCCGGCCGCCTTCGAGGCGGCGGGCCCGTTCCGGCGCGGCGCGCCGGTCGATCCCGTCCAGCCTACCGGCCATGATGGACACCATGACCGAGACGAACGCACCCGACGCCCAGCCCCTGCCCATCCGTGACGAGTCCATCCGCCTCGGCCAGGCGCTCAAGCTCGCCTCCCTCGTGGAGGACGGGGCCATGGCCCGCGACGTCGTCACCGACGGGCTCGTCACCGTCAACGGCGCGGTGGAGACGCGCCGCGGCGCCCAGCTGCACGACGGGGACGTCGTCGAGTTCGCCGGCGAGGCGTTCGTCGTCCAGGCCGGGCAGGCCTGAGCCGACGCCCCGTCGGGCGGCCGCGGCGCCGTCGTCGAGCGTGTCCGGTGCGTCAGCCGCGGGGCGGCACCATGTGGGCGAGGTACTCCTTCACGTGGCCCAGCTCCTGCTCGTTGATCGCGTGGCCGAGCCCGGCGTAGACGATCTTCATGAGGTCCACGTGGGCGTTCAGCCAGGCATGGGTCTCCTCGACCCGGGGCTCGGAGATGATCGGGTCCTCCTGGCCGCGGCCCCAGAAGACCTTCGGTCGGACGCGGGCGACGTCGTCGTCGCGGGTGAACAGCTCGCGCAGCCGCGGCTCGGTGAGCTCCGGGTCCACCACGAAGCCGGACAGCGCCACGGTGCACGCGTAGGCCTCCGGGTCCAGGCGCAGCAGCGACGTGGCCATCGCCATGCCCTGCGAGAAGCCGAGCAGGGAGACGGTGCGGAAGTCCCCGCGCACCGCCTGCACCCAGGCGTGCAGGGCCTCGACGGCCTCGCGGACCGGCTCGGCGGTGGAGCCCAGCTCGCCCGTGACGGGGTCCTGGGAGAGCGGGAACCAGGCGTGGGAGCCCGGCTGCAGGGGCAGGGGCGCGCGGACGGCGGCCACCGTGACGTGCTCGGGCAGGTGCGGGACGAGGCCGAACAGGTCGTCCTCGTTCGCGCCGTAGCCGTGCAGGACGATCAGCAGGTCCTCGGTGCGCTCGCCCTCGGGGCGGGACCAGCGGACGACGGGCTCGACGGCGGGGGTGGGGTTCGCGTTCACGTCCGCCAGCCTAGCGAGCGGCACGGTCGGCCCCTCCCGGAGGTTGACCCCTCCCGCGCGACGTGGGCAGAATCCTACCCGTGGGTAACCCATCCTCCTCCCAGCCTCCGCACGCCTCCGACGCGACCCCGGTCGACGACCCCGCCGCCCATCCGTGGCGCCGCTACGTCGCCATCGGGGACTCGTTCTCCGAGGGCATCGGCGACCCGGACCCGGACCGTCCCGGCTACCACCGCGGCTGGGCCGACCGCCTGGCCGAGGAGCTCTCCCGCCTGACGCCGCCCGGCGAGGACCTGGCCTACGCCAACCTGGCGGTCCGCGGGAAGCTGCTGGACCAGATCGCCGAGGACCAGGTGGAGCCGGCGCTCGCCCTGCGGCCGGACCTCATCAGCGTCTGCGCGGGCGGCAACGACATCCTGCGCGGCGCGGACCCGGACGAGATCGCGGTCCGGTTGGACGCCGTCGTCGAGCGTCTGGCCTCCGACGGCGCCACCGTGCTGCTGTTCAACGCGACCGACGTGAAGGGCACGCCCGTCATCGGCCGCATCCGCGGCACCGTGGCGATCTACAACGAGAACGTGCGCACCATCGCGCTGCGGCACGACGCGCTGGTGCCGGACATGTGGTCGCTCAAGGACCTCGCCCGGCGGGAGATGTGGGCCGAGGACCGCCTGCACTTCTCTGCGCTCGGCCACCACACGATCGCCGCGATGGTGCTGGACACCCTCGGCGTGGAGCACGGCCTCGAGCACCTGCGCCTCTCCCCGCCGGCGCCGCGCACGTGGCGCGCGGCCCGCGCGTCGGACGCCGCATGGGTGCGCACGCACCTGGCGCCGTGGGTGGTCCGCCGCCTCCGCGGCGTCTCCTCCGGCGACGGCGTCACGGCCAAGCGCCCCGTCCCCGAGCCGCTCTTCGGCGCGCCGATGCCGCAGGGCTCGGACCACACCGAGCCGCTGGACATCGTCGAGCCCTGAGCCCGGCCGGCGGGGACCGGTGGCCGTTTCCCGAACGACAGTGCCGCGACACGCCGCCGTTTCCCGAACGAAAGTTCAGAGGGCGAGGGTGCGCTTGAGCGTGTCGGCCACCTGGCCGTATTCGGTGAGGAACCCGTCGTGGCCGATGGGCGAGGCGATCGTGTGCACCGGCGGCCGCGCGGGCAGCGCCGCCGCGAGCGCCTCGGACTCGGCCGGCAGGTAGAGCCGGTCCGAGTCGACGGCGGCCACGAACGCCCGGCCCCGGTAGTCCGCGAGCGCCGCCGCCACGCCGCCGCGCCCGCGCCCGACGTCGTGGCCCATGAGGGCCTCGGTGACCACGAGGTAGGAGTTCGCGTCGAACCGGTCGGTGAGCTTGGCCGCCTGGTGGTCCAGGTAGGACTCCACGGCGTAGCGCCCGCGCCCGCCCGGCACCCCGACGACGGCGCCGAAGGGATCCTCGACGCCCTGCGGTTCGCGGCCGAACCGCTGGCCGAGCTCGCCGGCCGTGCGGTAGGTGGTGTGGGCGACGCGCCGGGCGATGCCCAGGCCGGCCACGGGGCCGGGGCCGGGGTAGTAGTCGCCGCCCTGGAAGTCCGGGTCGAGGCGGATGGCCGCCGTCTGCGCCTGCCCCCACGCGATCTGGTCGGCGGAGGAGGCCGCGGTGGCGGCCAGCACACCCACCCCGGCGACGCGCGCGGGGTGGGTCGCGGCCCACTCGAGGGCGCGGGCCCCGCCCATCGATCCGCCGATCACGGCGCGCCAGGCGCCGATCCCGAGGTGGTCGGCCAGGCGTCGCTCGGCCTCGACCGCGTCCCGCAGCGTGAGGAACGGGAACCGGGAGCCCCAGGGCCGCCCGTCGGGGGCCGGCGTCGAGGGCCCGGTGGAGCCGTGGCAGCCGCCGATCATGGCGGGGGCGACCACGAACCACCGGTCCGTGTCCACGGCGCGGCCCGGGCCGACGAGGGCGTCCCACCAGCCCGGTGTCGGGTCCTCCTCGTGCGCGGCCACGTGCGCGTCGCCGGTGAGGGCGTGCAGCACGAGCACGGCGTTGGAGCCGTCGGCGGCGAGGGTGCCCCAGGTCTCGTAGGTCAGCTCGACGTCGGGCAGCAGCCCGCCGGTCTCGGTGCGCAGCTCGCCGACCCGCAGACGGTGGCGGCCGCCGCGGGGCAGCGCGGTGCGCGACGGACGCGTGGCGACGGCGGTCATGCCCGCTCCCCCGCGTCGTCGTCGCCGCAGCGGGCGGCGGCCGCGAAGCCGCGTTCGAGGTCGGCGAGGATGTCCTCGATGTCCTCCACGCCGAGCGAGAGCCGCACCAGGCCGGGGGTGACGCCGGCGGCGCGCTGCTCGTCGTCGGTGAGCTGGGAGTGGGTGGTGGAGGCCGGGTGCACCACGAGCGAGCGGACGTCGCCGATGTTGGCCACGTGGTGGTGCAGGGTGAGCCCGTCCACGAACGCGGCCCCGGCCTCTCGGCCGCCCGCGATCTCGAAGGAGACGAACGCGCCCGCGCCCTTCGGCAGGTAGCGCTGGGCCCGCTCGTGCCACGGGCTGGACTCCAGGCCGGCGTAGACCACGCGTTCGACGTCGTCGCGACCCTCCAGCCAGCGCGCCACCGCGGCCGCGTTGGCCACCTGCCGCTCCATGCGCAGGGACAGGGTCTCCAGGCCGAGGTTCACCAGGAACGCGTTGAACGGGGAGATGGCCGAGCCGTAGTCGCGCAGCAGCTGCACGCGCGCCTTGAGGATGAAGGCCAGGTTGGCGCCGAGCGGCGAGCCCACCCCGAGGTCCCGCGCGTAGACGAGGCCGTGGTACGACTCGTCCGGCTCGTTGAAGCCGGGGTACCGCTCGGCGTGCTGCGCGTAGTCGAACGTGCCGGCGTCGACGATCACGCCCGCGATGGCCGCGGCGTGCCCGCCGAGGTACTTCGTGGCGGAGTGGGTGACGACGTCGGCGCCGTGTTCGATCGGCCGCAGCAGGTACGGGGTGGCCAGCGTGTTGTCCACGATCAGCGGCACGCCGGCCTCGTGGGCGGCGTCGGCGACGGCGCGCACGTCCAGGACGTCGCCGCGCGGGTTGCCGAGGGTCTCGCCGAAGAACGCCTTGGTGTTCGGCCGGACGGCGGCGCGCCAGGACTCGACGTCGTCCGGGTCGGTCACGAACGTCGTCTCGACGCCGACCTTGGCGAGGGTGTGCTTGAACAGGTTCTGCGTGCCGCCGTAGAGGCTGGCCGAGGCGACCACGTGGTCGCCGGCGCCGGCGACGTTGAGGATCGCGAACGTGGTCGCCGCCTGACCGGAGGCCAGCAGCAGCGCGCCCACACCGCCCTCGAGCGCGGCGATCTTCTCCTCCACCGGGCCCTGCGTCGGGTTGCCGATGCGGGTGTAGAGCGGGTCGAGGTCCTTGAGCGCGAACCGGTCCGCGGCCACCTGGGCGGACGGGAAGTCGTACGAGGTGGTCTGGAAGATCGGCAGGGCGGTCGCACCGAAGGCGTGCTGGCCGACGGCGACGCCCGCGTGGACCTGCGCGGTGGAGAAGCCCCAGGCGTCAGGGGTCGGGGTGGGCTGGTCGGTCATGGCTGACCCTCCTGAAGGGTTCAGGGGCCGGACCCGGCGACCCCGCCCGCCGGCCGACGTGCCGATCCGCGGACCGGCGTCGTCGAGGTGCCGGAGATGACCCGGCGCCGTCGAGAGGGGCCGTGGGATCGGCCCGCGCTTGCCGGCGTCCGTTGTGGGGCCGGCCTGGTCGTCACCCGGGGCACCCCACCGCGGAAGGAGGGTTGCCGGTCAGCATGCCGGGGCCTGTTGCTGACTCTCGTGACCGTGCCTCCGAGTGTAGCCCGCCGCCCCGCCACGATTTCGTCACGCGTGTCACACGCGGATACGCTCTCCGCACGGGGCGCCCGACCCGTCAAGGGCTCGACGCCCCTGGACTCGCACCAGGTCAACCCCCGGGGCAGCCCGGGAACGGAGAGGAACAGCGCAGTGCACACCTGTCGCATGGACCACGTGTCCTACGCCGCCGGCCCCGAGGGCCTGGACGCCACGGTCGCCCGCATCGCCGAGACGCTGGGCATCGAGCGGATCAAGGGCGGTGTCCACCCACGTTTCGGCACCCAGAACGCACTGTTTCCCATGACGGAGGGGCAGTATCTGGAGGTCGTCGAGGCCCTGGACCACCCGGCCTCCCTCAGCGCGCCGTTCGGCCAGCTCGTGCGCGCCCGCACCGAGCAGGGCGGGGGCTGGATGAGCTGGGCCGTGGCCACCCCGGACATCGGCCGGTTCGAGCGCCGCCTCGGCCGCGAGGCCGTCCCCGGCAACCGTCGCTTCCCGGACGGCCGCGAGCTGTCCTGGCGCCAGATCGGCATCAAGGGCACCCTCGCGGACCCGCAGCTGCCGTACATCCTGCGCTGGGCCGACGGTCAGGAGGACATGCACCCCTCGCAGGCGGCCGAGCCGCAGGCCACCATCGAGCACCTGAACATCGCCGGCTCCCCCGAGCGCCTCGCCGAGTGGCTGGGCGGCGAGGACGAGGACGGCCAGGTCCAGGACGTGAACATCGAGTACGTCGCGCCCTCCGGCACCCCGGGCATCGTCTCGGTCACCTTCCGCACCCCGAAGGGTGAGATCACGCTCTGAGCGCGGGGGCGGGGCCGCTCAGCCGAGCAGCCCCGCCCGCGCCAGCAGCGGGTAGCCGACGAACCCGACGGCGTCCAGCAGCGCGTGCGCGATGACCAGCGGCATCACCCGGCGCACCCGCAGGAACACGAGCGCGAACACCACGCCCATCAGGGCGTTGCCCACGCCCGGCCCGATCCCCTGGTACAGGTGGTACGCCCCGCGCAGCAGCGCGAGGGCGAGCACGACGACCGCCACGCGGGTCGGCAGGTACAGCCCCTCGGCGCTCACCCACGACGACGGCACGGCCGGCGCCGGATCGCGCGCCAGGCCCGCGGCGCGCAGCCGCTGCAGATACCCGAGCCGGTCGACGAGCCAGGCGCCCACGATGACCTCCTCCAGCAGTCCGTGCCGCAGCGCGGAGAGCAGCAGGACCGGCACCTGGTACCAGCTCTCCCCGAGCGCCGAGCCGACGATCGCCGTCGTGATCCCCAGGGCCCGGCCGGCGGCGTAGACGCCGAGCGTGCCCAGCCCGATGGCCGCGAACAGGCCCAGGCCCCAGGCCACGTCGCGGCCGGGGCGGCGCAGGTCGAGGCCGAGCACCCGGAACGGGTCCCGGCCGCGCAGGTGCATCAGGTGCAGCACGAGGGCCACCGGCACGAGCGAGAACCCGATGCCGAGCAGCTGATAGGTCAGGTCGAAGGCCCAGCGGTCGGCCAGGGCCGGGTTGAGGACGGTGGTCTGCTCGCCGAGCGGGGCCTGGGTGGCCTTGTCGATGAGCTGGACGATCGCATAGACCGCCGACTTCCCCAGGGAGAGGCCGAGGACGATCGCGATCTCCCACCGCACCGTGCGCGCGGACGGGGCGGGCAGCGCGGGGGCGGGTCGGACGGCCGGGGTGCGGGACGTGCGCGGGGTGGCGGGCATGCCCTCCAGTATCGGCCCGCCCCTCTCCCCCCGGGCGCTTTCGAACGTGAGGTGGGGCCTTTCTCCCGTTCGAAAGTCCCCATTCCCCCGATGTCACGTTCGAAAGTCCGGGAGGGCGGAGGGAGGGTTAGCGTGGTCGTGTGGTCTCCCCGCCTGCCCCCAGCGAGCTCGAGCTGGTCCACCGCGCCCTGCAGCACCTCCGCCCCGGCCTCGACCCCGCTCTCGCCCGCCGGCTCCGCACAGCCGACTGGGCCGCGGCGTCCGTGGAGGAGGGCGGGCAGTTCCACCGCGTGCTCGTGCTCGAGGACGTCGGCGTCCTCCGGATGACGCGGGCCCACGAGGTCGGCGCCGCCCCCGCTGCGCGGTGGGCGCCCGAGCGGGACCCCGCAGCGCACCTGCCCCGGCGCCTGGCCCTCCTCGACGGGCTCGCCGCGGCCCTGGCCGAGCGCCGCGTGCCGTGGACCGTGCCGATCGCCCTCTCGGATCCCGTCTCCGCGGGCCCGGGCGCCGCGGTGCTGCAGCGCTTCCTCCCGGGCGGCCCGCACCCGCCGCACGAGGGCGATCCGGCCGTGCTGCGCGGCGTCCTCGACGACCTCGCCGCCGTGGACGTCACCGACCCGCGGATCGCCCCGCACCTCGGCCGCCCGTTCGCCTTCCGCGGCCCGTGGACGCCGGAGCGCGCCCGGCACGTCGCGGCGCTGCCGGGGGCGGTCGCCGCGCGCCTGGGCGCGTGGGAGGGGCACGACGTCGACGCGCGGCTGGGCGCCGAGGCGTGGCCGGACGCGGTCGCCGCCGTCACGGACGCCGTGACGGCGTGGACCGCCGCGCCGCCCGTGCCGCCGTCGCTCGTGCACGGCGACCTGGCCGGGCACAACATGCGCTGGCGCGCCGTGCCCGAGGACGAGGACCCGCGGGCCCCGCTGCGCTGGGCGCTGGCCGGGGTGCTGGACTGGGACTTCGCGTGCGCGTGGGACCCCGCCCTCAACGTCGCCTACCTGGCGCTGTGGCACGGCGAGGAGAAGGTGCCCGACCTGGCCCGGGACGCGGCCGAGGCGCGCCGGGCCCGCGTGTGGCTCGGGGCGATGGCCCTGGAGACGCTCGACGACGCGGCGGCCCGGGACGCGATCGTCGGCGGGCTGGCCGCGGGGTCCTGGCGGCGCCTGCTGCGCAAGACCCTGCCCCGCGTGGCGCGGGCCCTCACCGCCCTGGACGGCTGAGGGCCCGCGCGGTCGTCAGGACACGCCCAGGCGCTCCAGGACGATCTCGCGGACGCGGCCGGCGTCGGCCTGCCCGCGGGTGGCCTTCATGACCGGGCCGATCAGGGCGCCGACGGCGGCCATCTTGCCGCCCTTGATCTTCTCGGCCACGTCCGGGTTGGCGGCGATCGCGGCGTCGACGGCCTCCGTGAGCGCGCCGTCGTCGGACACCACGGCCAGGCCCTTCGCCGAGACGACCTCCTTCGGGGCGCCCTCACCGTCGGCCACGAGACCGAGCACCTGCTTGGCGATCTTGTCATTGATCGTCTTCGCGGCGATCAGCTCCTCGATCTCCACCACGTGCGCCGGGGTGATCCCCAGCTCGGCGACGGCGACCTCGCGGACGTTCGCCAGGCGGGCGATCTCGCCCATCCACCACTTGCGGGCGGCCGCCGCGGAGGCGCCGGCCTCCACGGTCGCGACGATCTCGTCCAGGACGCCGGCGTTGACGACGTCGCGGAACTCCTCGTCCGAGAAGCCCCACTCGGCCTTGAGCCGCTTGTTCCGCACGGCCGGCAGCTCGGGCATGGCCGCGCGCACGCGCTCGACCCACGCGGCGTCCACGTGCACGGGCACGAGGTCCGGCTCGGGGAAGTACCGGTAGTCGTCCGCGTCCGACTTCGGGCGGCCCGAGGTGGTGCTGCGGGTGTCCTCGTGCCAGTGGCGGGTCTCCTGCGTCACGGTGCCGCCCGCGGCGAGCACCGCGGCCTGGCGCTGGATCTCGTGGGTGACCGCGTGCTGCACGGCGCGCGTGGAGTTCACGTTCTTCGTCTCGGTGCGGGTGCCGAACTCGGTGGCGCCCTTGGGCATCAGCGAGACGTTCGCGTCGCAGCGGACGTTGCCGCGCTCCATCCGCGCGTCGGAGATGTCGATGGCCTGCACGATGTCCCGGATCGCGGTGACGTAGGCGCGGGCCAGCTCGGGGGCCCGCGCACCGGCGCCGACGATCGGCCTGGTGACGATCTCGATGAGCGGCACGCCCGCGCGGTTGTAGTCCACCAGCGAGTTCGCCGCGCCCTGGATCCGGCCGGAGCCGCCCACGTGGGTGAGCTTGCCGGCGTCGTCCTCGAGGTGGGCGCGCTCGATCTCCACGCGGAACACCTCGCCGTCCTCCAGCTCCACGTCCAGATGGCCGTCGAAGACGATCGGCTCGTCGTACTGGGAGGTCTGGAAGTTCTTCGGCGTGTCCGGGTAGAAGTAGTTCTTCCGCGCGAACCGGCAGGTCTCGGCGACCTGCGCGTTCAGGGCCACGCCCAGGCGGATGGCGTACTCCACGACCTCGCGGTTGAGCACCGGCAGGGTGCCCGGGAGGCCGAGGTCCAGCGGGGTGACGTTGGTGTTCGGCTCGTCGCCGAACGCGTTGGGCGCCGAGGAGAAGATCTTCGTGGCGGTGTTCAGCTCCACGTGCACCTCGAAGCCCAGCACGGGGTCGAAGCGCTCCATCGCCTCCGCGAAGTCCATGGTCTGCTCTGCGTGGCTCATGCCCGGCCTCCTGCCGTGGTCGCGGTGATGGCGCGCTGCGCGCCCTTCTCCAGCTCGGGGGCCTCGGCCCACACCGGCCCGCCCCGGCGCTGGGCCACGAGGCGTTCGAGCGCGGCGCCGGCCTCGTACAGGCGGGCGTCCTGGCGCGCCGGCGCCATCAGCTGCAGGCCGTAGGGCAGCCCGTCGACGACGCCGCCCGGCACGGACATGCCCGGGACGCCGGCCAGGTTGGCCGGGATGGTGGCCAGGTCGTTGACGTACATGGTCATCGGGTCGTCCGTCTTGGCGCCCAGCTCGAACGCGGGGGTCGGCGCGGTGGGCGTGAGGATGACGTCCACCTGCTCGAAGGCGCGGGCGAAGTCCTCCTGCACGAGCGTGCGGACCTTCTGCGCGGAGCCGTAGTAGGCGTCGTAGTAGCCGGCGGACAGCGCGTAGGTGCCCAGGATGATGCGGCGCTTGACCTCGGCGCCGAAGCCGGCGGCGCGGGTGGCGCCCATGACCTGCTCGATGGTGCCGCCGCCGTCGGGCACCACGCGGTGGCCGTAGCGGACGCCGTCGAAGCGGGCCAGGTTGGAGGAGGCCTCCGAGGGCATGATCAGGTAGTACGCGCCGAGGGCGGCGTCGAAACTCGGGCAGGAGACCTCCACGATCTCCGCGCCGGCCTCCCGCAGGGCGGCGACGTGCTCGTCGAAGCCGGCCCGGATGCCCGGGTGGAACGCGTCCGCCGGCAGGTCCGTCACGACGCCGACGCGCAGCCCCGCCAGGTCGCGGCCGCGGGCCGCGGCGGTCAGGTCCGCCGGCGCGTCGGCCAGGGACGTGGAGTCCTGCGGGTCGTGGCCGCCGATGACCTGCTGCAGCGCCGCGGCGTCGGCCACGGTGCGGGCGGCGGGGCCGATCTGGTCCAGCGAGGAGGCCATGGCGATCAGGCCGTAGCGCGAGACGGCGCCATAGGTGGGCTTCACGCCGACCGTGCCGGTGAACGCGGCGGGCTCACGCACGGAGCCGCCGGTGTCCGAGCCGAGGGCGAAGGGGGCCAGGAAGGCGGCCACGGCGGCCGCCGACCCGCCGCCCGAGCCGCCGGGCACGCGGTCCCCGTCCCACGGGTTGCGGGTGATGCCGAACGCGGAGTGCTCGGTGGAACCGCCCATGGCGAACTCGTCGAGGTTGGTCTTGCCGAGGATCGGCAGGCGGGCCTCGCGGAGGCGGGCCACCACCGTGGCGTCGTACGGGCTGAGCCAGCCCTCGAGCATGCGGGAGGCGGCCGTGGTCGGCTGGCCGCGCGTGACGATGTTGTCCTTCACGGCCACGGGCACGCCGGCCAGCGGGTGCAGGGCGTCGGCCTCGGGGCCGCCGGCGGCGCGGATCGCGTCCACCTCGGCGGCGACGGCGAGGGCCTCGTCCGTGTTCACGTGGAGGTAGGCGCGCACGCCGCGGTCGCCGTCGGCGTCGGCGCGCACGTCGCCGTCGTGGGCCGCGATGCGGTCCAGGTGGGCCTGGACGAGCTCCACGGAGGTGGTGGTGCCGGCGCGCAGGCGCTCGGCCATCTGCAGCGCGGTGAGCCGGACGAGCTCGTCGGCGCCGAGGGTCGCGTTCACGTCGAACGTCTCGGTCATGGGGGTGATCACTCTCCGTCCAGGATGGCGGGGACCTTGAACTGGCCGTCCTCGGAGTCCGGCGCCTGGTCGAGGGCCTCCTCCTGCGTGAGCATGCCGGCGGGCACGTCCTCGCGGAACACGTTCTCCAACGCGATGGGGTGGGACGTCGGCGTCACGTCGTCGCCCGCGGCGGCCTGGACCGCGGAGACGTGCTCCAGGATCTTCTCCAGGTCGCCGGACATCGTGTCCAGCTCCTCGTCGGTCATCCGGATGTGGGCCAGGCGAGCCAGATGCTCCACCTGATCCCGGGTGATCTCAGGCATGGATCTCCTCGTGTGACGGGTCGGGGCGGGGTGGACGACGCCGGCGCGGCGGCGGCCACATCGGGGTCGAGTCTAGTGCCGGGGCCTGGACGGCCGCCGCCACCGCTTCGAGGCGGGAGATCCACCCCACCGCGGCGCTCCGGGCCCGCATGACAGGGATTTCCCGCCCCGAATGGGGTCCCGGTGCCGATGTCCCGCCCGGGGTCAGTCCAGCGCGAGCCGGTAGACGAGGAACGGGCCGGTCTCGTCGGCCGGGTCGAGGTCCGGCACCACGTCCGCGAGGAGCCAGTCCCGCTCCGGGACGCGCACGAAGCCGGCGCGCTCGTACATCCGGTGGGCGCCGGTCATGGAGGGCATGGTGGTCAGCACGACGGCGTCCACGCCCTCCTCGGCGCGGGCCCGCGCCACGATCTCGGCCAGCAGGGCGCCGCCCACCCCGCGGCGGTGGAACCGCGGGTGCACGGCGAGCATGCGGAACTCGTACTCCCCGTCGCCGGAGGTCTCGGCCAGGGGCGAGCCGGGCGGGGTGAGCACCACGGACCCGGCCACCTCGCCGTCGACCTCGGCCACGAGCACCTCCGCGCGGCCGGCCCGGTCGGCCACGTCCATGAGGGTCTTCACGTAGGCGTCGTCGGGGGCGATGTGGCCGCCGTCGACATAGGACGCCAGGGTGAGCTCGGCGACCGCCTCGTGGTCCTCGGGGCGCAGCGGGCGGACGAGGGCGCTCATGCGTCGCCTCCGGCGTGCTGGCGCAGCGTGTCCTTCAGGCGGGCGCGGGTCGCGTCCGTGGCCACGACGTAGTCGCGCCGGCGCAGCCAGGCGGTGGGCACGGCCTGGTGGGGGTGGCCGTCGCGCGACTCGTGCAGCCCTTCGAGGAACGTCGCGGCCGCCGGCTCCTGCCAGATGTTCACCCAGTAGGCGCGATCCCGCTCCTGCGCCGTCAGTTCCTTGACCAACCGCTTCGTGAACGGGCAGCCCGGCCGCCAGAACACGACGACGCCGCCGCCCTCGACGTGCGCCTGCGCGCCGGCGAACGGCCGCGAGCGGACCAGGACAGCCCACCGGTACGTGACCGCGTAGCCGGCCAGGACGAGCCCGGCCACGATCATCCCGACCTGCTGCAGACGCGTCCCCGCGATCATGAACGTCAGGCCGCCGGCCACGAACAGGACCGGGTAGAACCACGGGTCTCCGACGATCCGCCTCATGCCCTCGCCCCCGTCACGGCGGCCAGGGCGGCCGCGTCCACGTCGCCGGCCACCATCCAGTGGGGATGTGCCGTGCCGTCCGCCGAGGCGGGCCGCGTCACCGCGACGCCGGCCTCCTCCGCCACCAGCGCGCCGGCGGCCCAGTCGTACTCCTGCGTGCCGAACTCGGCATAGGCGTCCAGGGTGCCGTCCGCGACCATGCACAGGTCCAGCGCCGCCGAGCCGATCCGCCGCACGTCCCCGAACGCGGGCAGCAGGGCCGCGAGCGCCCGCACCTGCAGGGCCCGGCGGGCGGGGTCGTAGCCGAAGCCGGTGGCGAGCAGCCGCCCGGAGCGCCCCGCCACGGGGCCGGTGAGCTGCACGGGGGCGGCGTCCCGGTCGGGCACGTCCACGCCCGCCATCGTCGCGTCCGCGGTGCTGAAGGCGCCCCGGCCCGCGCTCGCGAACCAGGTGCGCCCCAGCGCGGGCGCCGCCACGACGCCGGCCAGCCAGCGTTCGGTGCCCTCGGCCACCCCCAGCAGGTCGGCGGTCTCGGCGTCCACCGGGCCGGTGACGGCCACCGAGGTGCAGAACTGCGGAAGCCCGCGCACGAAGTTCGTGGTGCCGTCCAGCGGGTCGATGGACCAGCGGTACCCGGACGGCTCGGCCGGAAGGGTGGCGCCGTACTCCTCGCCGGTGATCTCGTCCGAGGGGCGGTAGCCGGCGATGACCTCCCGGACGGCCTGCTCGGCGCGGCGGTCGTAGTCGGTGACCCAGTCGGAGCCGGAGGACTTCGTCTGCGCGCCGATCTCCTCGATGCCCAGCGGGACGGCCGGGTGGTGACCGGTCCAGCGCCGGGCCAGGACGTCCGCGCCGGCGCGCGCGGCGGCCTTGGCGACCACGAGCAGGCCCGGGACCGTGGTGCGCGCGCTCATGCCGAGGCCTCCCCGTCTGCGGCGCCGTCGGTGGCGTCGTCCGTGTCCGCCGGGCGCACCGCGTCCGGGCCGCCGGCCAGCAGCGCCGTGAACCCGGCCTCGTCCAGCACGGGCACACCGAGGGACTGCGCCTTGTCCAGCTTGGAGCCGGCGGCCTCGCCGGCCACCAGGAAGTCGGTCTTCTTGGACACGGACCCGGAGGCCTTGCCGCCGCGCACGAGGATCGCCTCCTTCGCGGAGTCACGGGAGAAGCCCTCGAGCGAGCCGGTGACCACCACGGTCAGGCCCTCGAGCGTGCGCGGGGTGGACTCGTCCTGCTCGTCCTCCATGACCACGCCCGCCGCGGCCCACCGGTCCACGATCTCCCGGTGCCAGTCCTCGGCGAACCACTCGATGAGCGCGTCCGCGATGATCGGGCCGACGCCGTCGATCTCGGCCAGCCGGTCCCGGTCGCCGGCCTCTGCCGCCGCGCGCAGCGCCGCCATCGAGCCGAACGCCGTGGCCAACGAGCGGGCCGCCGTCGGGCCCACGTGCCGGATGGACAGCGCCACGAGGGTGCGCCACAGCGGCTGGGACTTGGCCTTCTCGAGCTCGTCGAACAGGCGCAGCGTGTTGGCCGTGGGCGCGGACGGCCTCTTCGCGGTGCCGGCGGTGAAGAAGTACGGCTTGAGCGTGAACACGCCCGAGGGCACCATGCGGCCGTCCACTTTCGTGCGGCCCTCGCGCCACACGCGCACCGCGCCGAGGGAGCGCTGCAGGTCCGTCAGCCCGTCCTCGCCGCGGGGGCCCGTGATCTCCTCCGGCGTGCCGGAGGCGAGGTCGAAGATCTGCGCCTCCGCCGTGATGGGGCCCGGGCCCTCGGGCCGCACGTGTCCGTCGTGCTCGGCCGGGTCCTCGCCGGGGCCCTGGACGAGCCAGCGGGCTGCCTCCTCGCCGAGCGCCTCCACGTCGAACGCGCCGCGGCTGGCCAGGTGCTCGACGCGACCGGCCAGCTGGGCCGGGCAGGAGCGGGCGTTGGGGCAGCGCAGGTCCACGTCCCCCTCCTTGGCCGGGGCCAGCGGCGTGCCGCACGAGGGGCAGTGCGTGGGCATGACGAACTCGCGCAGCTCCCGGCCCGCCTCGATCGCCTTCTCGCGCAGCGGCAGCACGGGGCCCACGACCTCGGGGATCACGTCCCCGGCCTTGCGCACCACCACGGTGTCCCCGATCAGCACGCCCTTGGCCTTGACCACGTCCTGGTTGTGCAGGGTGGCCAGAGAGACGGTGGACCCGGCCACGGTGACCGGCTCCATCACCGCGAACGGGGTCACCCGTCCGGTGCGGCCCACCGAGACCGCGATGTCCCGCAGCAGCGTGTGCACCTCCTCCGGCGGGTACTTGTACGCCGCGGCCCAGCGGGGCACGCGGGAGGTGTGGCCGAGGTAGCGCTGGTCCGCGAACGCGTCCGCCTTCAGCACGATGCCGTCGATCTCGTGGATCAGCTCGTGCCGGCGCCGGCCGTACTCCTCGATCACCGCGACGACGGCGGCCAACGCCTCCTCGTCCGCACCCTCCACCACGCGGGTGTAGGGGCTCACGGGCAGGCCCCAGCCCGCGAGCGCGTCGTACACCTCGTGCTGGGACTCCAGTCCGAACGCCTCGACCGAGCCGATGCCGTGCACGAACATGGCCAGCGGGCGCTGCGCGGTGACGGCCGGGTCCTTCTGACGCAGGGCGCCGGCGGCGGCGTTGCGCGGGTTCGCGAACGGCGTCTGACCCTCCTCGGCACGACGCGCGTTGAGCTCGGCGAAGGCGGCGGAGGACATGAACACCTCGCCGCGCACCTCGAACTCGGCGGGCCAGCCCTCGCCGGAGAGCTCGTGCGGGATGTCCCCGATGGTGCGCACGTTGGCGGTGACGTCCTCGCCCGTGACGCCGTCGCCGCGGGTGGCGGCCTGCACGAGCCGCCCGTCCCGGTAGCGCAGGGCGACGGCGAGCCCGTCGATCTTCACCTCCACGAGCCAGCGGGGCGCCACGCCCGGTCGCACCTGCGTCAGGGCCTGCGCCGCGCGGCGGAACCAGACCTCGAGCTCCTCGACGGAGAACAGGTCCTCGAGCGAGTACATGCGGGCCCCGTGCCGGACGGGGGCGAACGCCTCCGAGACCTCGCCGCCGACCTCCTGGGTGGGCGAGTCGTTGGCCACGAGCTCGGGGTGCAGGGCCTCGAGGTCCTCGAGGCGGCGGTACAGCGCGTCGTACTCGGCGTCCGAGATCTCCGGGGCGTCCCGCTGGTAGTAGGCGGTCCGGGCGGCGCGGACCCGCTCCACGAGGTCCTCGTACTCCTCCCGCAGGTCCGCGGCGGGGATGTCCTGCGGATCGGGCTGGGCGGCGGATTCCTTGGGGGTGCTCACCCGGCCCAGCGTAGTCGGCGTCCCGGACGGCGCACCCGGGTCAGGGGATGCGCACGAGCACCGCCGTGATGTTGTCCCGGCCGCCGCGCCACAGGGCGGCGCCGATGAGCTTCTCGAGGGCGTCCTCGAGGGTGTCGGCGTCGTCGATCAGCGCGCGGATCTCCTCGTCCAGCAGCTCGCCGGTCAGGCCGTCGCTGCACAGCAGGACGAGGTCCCCGGAGGCGAGGGGGACCTCGGCCACGTCCACCGTGAGCGCCTCGCGCGAGCCGAGCGCGCGGGTGATGACGTTGCGGCGCGGGTGGACGCGGGCTTCGGCGGGGGTGAGCTCCCCCGCGTCGACGAGCATCTGGACCGCCGAGTGGTCCACCGTGAGCTGCTGGAGCACCGGCGAGCCGACGGGCCGCAGGTACACCCGGGAGTCGCCGACGTTGGCCACAGCCCAGCGGCCGCGCTCCGTGTCCAGGCAGGCCAGGACGGTCAGGGTGGTGCCGGAGCGCCCCAGCCCGGCCTCGACGACGGCGGCGTCCGCCTCGTGGATCAGGTGGCCGAGCTCCTGGGGCGTGTGGGCCGTGCCCGGGGCGAGCACCTCGGGGGCGCGGCGGCGCAGGGTCTCGATCGCGGCGGCCGAGGCCACCTCGCCGGCCTCGTGCCCGCCCATGCCGTCGGCCACGGCGGCGAGCACCAGCGGCTCCCCGACGAGGGTCCACGCGTCCTCGTTCAGGTCGCGGACGGCGCCCACGTGGGTGGCGCCCGCGGCCTGGGGCCGCGGCGCGGACGGGGTCTCGGGGCGGGGGTCCACGGGGTCCTCGATCAGTCGGCGAGCAGGGTCTGGGCCGACCCGTCCAAGAGCAGGGAGGGGCGGACCTCTCCGAACCCGCGGACGATCCTGGGCGGCTGCGGGACGAGCACGAAGCGCTCGTCCCGGGACAGGGCCGCAGCGGTCATGGCGTCCACGAGCACGGTACCCGGATCGGCCAGGGACGTCAGCCGCGCGGCGAGGTTCACGGTGGGCCCGTAGATGTCCCCCATGCGGGAGAGCACCCGTCCCCATGTCAGGGCGACGCGCGCCGAGGGCAGCTCCTCGTCCGCGGCGATGGTCTCGGCCAGGGAGAGCGCGATCGCGGCGCCGGCCTCGGGGGTCTCGGCGTTGAACATGACCTCGTCGCCGATGGTCTTCACGAGCCAGCCGCCGCCGGCCGAGATGGTCTCCGCGGCGAGGGACTCGAAGCGCAGCACCATGCGGGCCAGCGTCCGGTCGTCCATGGTCCGGGAGAGCGTCGTGTAGGAGACCATGTCCGCGAAGCCGACGGCGCGGGCCAGCGGCAGCGGCGCATCCGACTCGGAGCCGTCGCGGCCCCGGGCGCTGGCCGCCAGCCCGGCCTCCACGCGCACGGTCAGGCGCTGGACGGCGCGGTTGAGCTGGCGCCGATAGACGATCCGCATGGCCTTCTCGAGCGGTCCGACCATGTCCGGGAGCATGTCGACGACGGCCCGCCGTGCCTCCGGGTCCGTCAGGCCCTCGGAGGCGATCTTGTCCTCCACGAGCGCCTCGATCTGCCACACCACCATGCGGTCCGTCATCTGCCCGATCGAGCGGGCCAGCGAGATGGCGGTGTCCTCGTTCAGCGTCCCCGAGCGTACGAGCGTGAGCACGGACTCGAACGCCTCGATGTCCGCCTCGGTGAAGGCCTTGTGCCCCTCCGGCGACGTCGGATAGCCCAGCGCACGCCAGATCTTCCGGGCGGAGGCCATCGAGACGCCGAGGCGCTGCGCCACCTCCCGCGAGGTGTAGGCGCGCGGGCCCACCACCAAGCCGGCGTCGAGCGTGCGCATCGCGCTCGTCCAGCCGGCGGGCCGTGCCTCGGCGTCGCGGGCGGTCGTGTCCTCGGCCGGCGGGACGATCGGTAGCGGTGCGGTGTCCGGTGTCTCCGGACGGCTCATCGGAGGTCTCCTGTCGGGACGGGGGCGGGCCAGGTCGCGGCGCGGGCCTGGCGGGTCAGGTGAGCCAGGGCCTTCTCGAAGCGCGCGGCCTCGGGGACGTCACGCAGCCGCCAGTGGACCTGGCGGGCGGGCTCCTGGAAGAGGATGTGCAGGTCTCCGGCGCCCGAGCCGCGGCGGCGCCGCTGCACGTCGGCGATGGACACGAGCGGCATGGCGGCCCCGGACCCGCCGACGCCGGCGCGCTGGAGGATGCGGCGGTCGGTGACCACGGTGCGCCGGAAGACCCAGCGCCACAGCGGGCGGACGGTGCCGGGGAGCAGGACGAGCGCCGCGACCACCCACGCGACCGCCTCGAGCACGGCGCGGTTCGCGGCGACGATCCCGGGCAGGTCGGGGCGTGCGAGCACGCCGACGGCCAGGCCGAGCAGGAACGCGACGGCCACGAGGACCGCGGCGGGGCGCAGCAGCGCACGCGGGTGGGTGCGGGTGCGCACCATCACCTGCTCACCGGGCTCGAGTCGCACGGCGGTCACCTCCTGACCGGGACGGATGTGTCATGCGCCGCGATGGACGTCTCCGCGCAGGTGGGCCACGTCCCCCGCACTGACCTCGGTCTCGATTGTGCCATGATCCGGTGTGACGTGCCTCACGCGCAGGGTGCCGCCGGGGCCGAGGCCCACGGCCGTGCCCTCCAGCACGCCGCCGCCGGGCAGCTCGGCGCGCACCGCGCGGCCCAGCGTGGAGAGCCGGTCCGCCACGGCCGCCACGGCCGGGTGACGCCCGTCCACGGCCGCCGTCTGCCCCGCCACGCCCGCCGCGAAGCGGTCCACGGCCGCCACGACGGCGTCGCGCAGCTCGACCGCGAGGTCCCGGGGCGCGGGCACGGCGTCCGCGCCGATCCACTCCGCCAGGTCCGAGGCGGTGTCCACCGGGGCGGCCCCGCGGTGGTCCAGGTTCACGCCCATCCCGACGACGACGCCGGGCCCCTTGCCGTCCGAGGACAGCGCCACCGTGGCCAGCACGCCGCACAGCTTGCGCCCGTCGGTGGCGAGCACGTCGTTCGGCCACTTCACGTGCGTCGGGACGCCCCGGGCCGCGAGGCGCTCGGCGACCGTGGCGGAGGCGACGAGCGAGAGCCAGCTCAGGTGGGCCGGGGAGACCGGCACCCCGCCGGACTCGGGACGCAGGTACACGGACAGGGCGAGCGCCGCACCCGGCGCGGCGCTCCACACCCGGGAGTGCCGTCCCCGGCCGGCCCGCTGGTCCGCGGTGGCCACGGCCGCACCGTGCCGGTGTCCCTCGCGGTCCAGCCGCGCGAGGAGCTCATCCTGCGTGGAGCCGGCGGAGTCCAGCCAGGTCAGATCCGGTGTGGGGGCGTCGTCGGGGTGCATGCCCCTAGATATACACGGCGTCCCCGGGGGCGGGCTGGGCGGGCCGATCCGCTCCCGGGGCGCGCGGAGGGGCGGCCCGGGCCGACGTCCTCGTCGTTTGTGGGCTTCCTCCAACCGAGGGCGTCCGCGGCGGCCCGTAGACTGGCCGACTGAGCCTCCGCATCTGGCGGACCACCACAAGGAGGACGTGTGACCGATCCCGATCTGACCACCACGGCCGGCCGGCTGGCCGACCTGCATCGGCGGCTCGAGGCGACGGCCGCGCCCGGCGGCCCGGACGCCGTCGAGCGCCAGCACGCTCGCGGCAAGCACACCGCGCGCGAGCGGATCGACCTCCTCCTGGACGAGGGCTCCTTCGTGGAGCTGGACGCGCTGGCCGTGCACCGCACCACCGCGTTCGGCATGGACGCCAAGCACCCGGCCGGCGACGGCCTGGTGTCCGGCTTCGGCACCGTGGACGGACGCCAGGTGGCCGTCTACTCCCAGGACTTCACCGTGTTCGGCGGCTCGCTGTCCGAGCGCAACGGCCAGAAGATCGTGAAGGTCCAGGAGTTCGCCGCGCGCAACGGCTGCCCCGTGATCGGCATCCTCGACGGCGGCGGCGCGCGCATCCAGGAGGGCGTGGCCTCCCTCGCCCAGTTCGCGGACATCTTCCGGAACAACGTCCTGGCCTCGGGCATGATCCCGCAGATCTCGCTGATCATGGGCCCCTCCGCCGGCGGCGCGGCCTATTCGCCGGCGCTGACGGACGTCGTGGTGATGGTGGACCAGACCTCGCACATGTTCATCACCGGCCCGGACGTGATCAAGACCGTCACGGGCGAGGACGTGGACATGGAGACCCTCGGCGGCGCCCGCTCGCACAACGCCACCTCCGGCACCGCCCACTACATGGCCTCCTCGGAGGAGGACGCGATCGCCTACGTGCAGGAGCTGCTCGAGCTGCTGCCCTCCAACAACCTCGCGGAGGCCCCGACCTTCGAGGCCACGGACCCGGAGCCCACGGACGAGGACCTCGCCCTGGACGAGATCGTCCCGGACTCCGCCAACCAGCCCTACGACATGCTCGAGGTCATCGCCTCGATCGTGGACGAGGGCCACCTGCTGCAGCTGCAGGAGCTGTACGCGCCCAACGTGATCACCGGCCTGGCCCGCCTGGACGGCATGAGCGTGGGCGTCGTCGCGAACCAGCCGATGCAGTTCGCCGGCACCCTGGACATCGCCGCCTCGGAGAAGGCCGCGCGGTTCGTGCGCTTCTGCGACGCGTTCAACATCCCGATCATCACCCTCGTGGACGTGCCCGGGTTCCTGCCCGGCACGGACCAGGAGTTCAACGGCATCATCCGCCGCGGCGCCAAGCTGATCTACGCCTACGCCGAGGCCACCGTGCCGAAGCTGACCGTGATCACGCGCAAGGCCTTCGGCGGCGCATACATCGTGATGGGCTCCAAGAAGCTCGGCGCCGACCTGAACCTGGCCTGGCCGAGCGCGCAGATCGGCGTGATGGGCGCCCAGGGCGCCGTGAACATCCTGTACCGGCGCGACCTGAAGGCGACGGCGGAGGCGGGCGGCGACGTCGATGCGCGCCGGGCCGAGATCGTGGCCGACTACGAGGCCGAGCTGCTCAACCCGTACCAGGCCGCCGAGCTGGGCTACGTGGACGCCGTGGTGCCCCCGCACGCCACCCGCGGCCAGCTCATCCGCGCCCTGCGCGCCACCCTGCACAAGCGCGAGGCCCGCCCCGCCAAGAAGCACGGGAACATGCCGCTGTGAGCGCCCCGCTGGGTCCGGGCGCCCCGGACGAGAACGACGCGTCCACGCAGGCCACGCCGGCGTCGGCCGACCCGCTGCAGCTCAACGGCCCGGAGTTGGAGCCGGAGGAGATGGCCGCGCTGGCCGCCGTCCTCGAGGCGGCCGCCGCGGCCCGGGCCGAAGCCGCCCGGCTCGCCGCCGAGGCCGCCGACCCCCGCCCCCTGGACCGCACGCTCCGCCGTCGCGGCGACCTGGGCCTGTGGGCCCGGCCCGGCCGCGGCCAGTGGCGTCAGGGCGCGGGCCCGCAGTGAGCCGGGGGCGGGCGCCAGCGCCTAGAGTGCCGGTATGACCCAGCACACCTCCGAGGCCGCCGTCGACGGCGCCCGCACCCCGTCCGCCATCGACGCGCTCGCCGAGCGCTACGTGACCGACCTCCTCGCCCTGCACCCGGACACCGCCACCGAGCTCGGCTTCCCGGGCCGCGAGACCGAGTACACGGACTTCTCCCCCGCCGGCGCCCGCGCCGACGACGAGCTCAACGCCCGCCTGCTCGAGGAGCTGGCCGCGCTCGAGCCGCAGGACGAGACGGACCGCGTCACGAAGGCGGCCATGCAGGAGCGCATCGGCCTCGAGCGGGAGATCCACGCGACCGGCCGCACCGAGCTGAACAACATCGCCTCCCCCGCCCAGGGCATCCGCGCGGTCTTCGATCTCATGCCCACGGACACCGCGGAGCAGTGGGGCCACATCGCCGGCCGCCTCGAGAACCTGCCGGCCGCCCTGCGCGGCTACACGGAGTCCCTGCTCGCCTCCCGCGACGCCGGCCACGTGGCCGCGGTGCGCCAGGTGGACATCGTGGTGGAACAGGCCCGCGCCCACGGCGCCGCGGGCGGGTTCTTCCCGGGCCTGGTCGAGCGGGCCGAGGCGGCCGACGTCGTGGACGACGCCCTGGCCGCCCGCATCCGCTCCGGCGCGGACGCCGCCGCGCAGGCCTACCGCGACTTCGCGGACACGCTCGAGGCCGAGCTGCGCCCGCACGCCCCGGAGGCGGACGGCGTCGGGATCGAGTACTACCGGCTGGCCTCCCGCGTCTTCCTCGGCGCCGAGATCGACCTCGAGGAGACCTACCGCTGGGGCCAGGAGGAGCTGGCCCGCATCATCGCCGCGCAGCAGGCGGACGCCGAACGCATCCGGCCGGGCGCCACGATCGAGGAGGCGCGCGCGATCCTGGACGCGGACCCGGAGCGCACCCTGAAGGGCACCGAGGCCCTGCGCACGTGGATGCAGCGGCTCTCCGACGACGCGGTCGAGGCCATGAAGGAGCACTTCGAGATCCCGGCCCCGATGGACCGGCTCGAGTGCATGATCGCCCCCACCCAGGAGGGCGGCATCTACTACACCGGCCCCTCGGACGACTTCTCCCGGCCCGGCCGCATGTGGTGGTCCGTGCCCCCGGGCGAGGACGAGTTCACCACGTGGGCGGAGACCACCACGGTCTACCACGAGGGCGTGCCGGGCCATCACCTGCAGATCGCCACCGCCATGATGAACCGGGCGAACCTCAACCTGTGGCGCCGCAGCTTCTGCTGGACGTCCGGCCACGGCGAGGGCTGGGCGCTGTACGCGGAGAAGCTCATGGAGGAGCTCGGCTTCCTCGACGACCCGGGCGACCACCTCGGCATGCTGGACATGCAGCGCATGCGCGCGGCCCGCGTGGTGTTCGACATCGGCTACCACTGCGGCTTCGACGCCCCCGAGTCCGAGGGCGGCGGCGCGTGGACCCCGGAGAAGGGCTACGCGTTCCTGACCAAGCACCTGAGGATCTCCGAGGGCCAGCGCCGCTTCGAGTTCACGCGCTACCTCGGCTGGCCGGGGCAGGCGCCGGCGTACAAGGTGGGCCAGCGCATCTGGGAGCAGATCCGCGCCGAGCACGAGCAGGCCGAGGGCGCCGACTTCGACCTCAAGGCCTTCCACACCCGGGCCCTGCGCCTGGGCGGCATGGGCCTGGACACCCTGCGGGAGGCGCTCGCGTGATCCCGCACGACGACGGCGCGGCCGGCCTCGGCACGGGCCTGCGGCTGGTGCTCGGCTCGGCCTCCCCCGGCCGAGCGGAGGTCCTGACCCGGGCGCGGGTGCCGTTCCGCGTCGTCGTCTCGGGGGTGGACGAGGCGGCCGTGGGCGCGGCGGCGGGCGACCCGTCGCCGGCGGAGCTGGCGGGCCTGCTGGCGGAGGCCAAGGGCCGCGACGTGGCCGCCCGGGTGGCGGCCGCCGGCGTCGACGCGCCCACGCTCGTGCTCGGCTGCGACTCCGTGTTCGAGTTCGACGGCCGCGCCCACGGCAAGCCCTATGAGCCCGAGGTCGCCGTCGAGCGCTGGCGCGCCCAGGCCGGCCGGCAGGGCGTGCTGCATTCGGGCCACTGGCTGGGCCTGGTGCTGCCGGAGCCCGGGGTCGAGTCCGGGATGGCCGCGGAGGCGGGCGTGGTGTCCGCCGTCGTGCGCTTCGGCGCCGTCACCGAGGCCGAGATCCAGGCCTACGTGGCCACGGGCGAGCCGCTGCACTGCGCGGGCGCGTTCACGGTGGACGGCGCGGGCGCGGCCCTCGTGGACGGCGTGGACGGGGATCCCAACGCGGTGATCGGGCTGTCCGTGGCGTGGCTGCGGCGGGCCACGGCGGCCCTGGGCCAGGACTTCACCCGATTGTGGGAACCCTCCAACGCGCAGCGCTGATCCGGCGCGACAGGGCCGCGTGCCTCGGAGGGTTCCGCCACAACGAGTAGGGTGCTGGTCAGAGTCGGCGCCGTCCCGCGCCTTTCGCCCCACCGGGTGAGGGGCACGACCCCGGACGTGGCGCCCGCACCCCCAGCCGTGATCGTCCGAGGAGTCCATCGCCCATGAGCATCGCCGACGCACCGCAGGCCTCGGTCGTCCCGCCCGTCGACCCCGCGGCGGAGCGCCGGTTCTCCCGGGTGCTGATCGCCAACCGCGGCGAGATCGCCGTGCGCATCATCCGGGCCTGCCAGGACGAGGGGCTGACCTCCGTGGCCGTCTACGCCGAGCCGGACCGGGACGCCCTGCACGTGACGCTCGCGGACGAGGCCGTGGCCCTCGGCGGGGAGACCGCCGCCGACTCCTATCTGGTGATCGGCAAGATCCTCGACGCCGCCGAGCGCGCGGGCGCGGACGCCGTGCACCCCGGCTACGGCTTCCTCTCCGAGAACGCGGACTTCGCGCGCGCCGTGGTTGACGCCGGCCTCGTGTGGATCGGCCCGCCCGCCGAGGCGATCGACCGGCTGGGCGACAAGGTCTCGGCCCGCCAGCTGGCCACCAAGGTCGGCGCCCCGCTGGCGCCGGGCACCACCTCCCCCGTGACCGGCACGGAGGAGGTCGTCGCGTTCGCGGATGAGTTCGGCCTGCCGGTGGCCATCAAGGCGGCCTACGGCGGCGGCGGCCGCGGCATCAAGGTGGCCCGCACGCGCGAGGAGATCCCGGAGTTCTACGAGTCCGCGGTCCGTGAGGCCGTGGCCGCGTTCGGCCGGGGCGAGTGCTTCGTGGAGCGCTTCCTGGACAAGCCGCGCCACGTGGAGACGCAGTGCCTGGCGGACGTGCACGGCGACGTCGTCGTGATCTCCACCCGCGACTGCTCGCTGCAGCGCCGCAACCAGAAGCTCGTGGAGGAGGCCCCGGCGCCGTTCCTCACGGACGAGCAGAACGCCCGCCTCGTGGAGTCCTCCAAGGCGATCCTGCAGGAGGCCGGCTACGTCGGCGCGGGCACGTGCGAGTTCCTCGTGGGCCAGGACGGCACCATCTCCTTCCTCGAGGTGAACACGCGTCTGCAGGTGGAGCACCCGGTCTCCGAGGAGATCACCGGCATCGACCTCGTGCGCGAGCAGTTCCGCCTGGCCCGCGGCGAGGCCCTCGGCTACACGGACCCGCAGCCCCGCGGCCACTCGATCGAGTTCCGCCTCAACGGCGAGGACCCGGGCCGCAACTTCCTGCCCGCCCCCGGTCGGCTCACCACCTTCCGCATGCCCAGCGGCCCGGGCGTCCGCGTGGACTCCGGCGTGGTGGAGGGCGAGACCGTCTCCGGGGCCTTCGACTCCATGGTCGCCAAGCTGATCGTCACCGGCGCGGACCGCCGCCAGGCCCTGCAGCGCGCCGCCCGCGCCTTGCGCGAGGCCGAGATCGTCGGCATGCCCTCGGTGCTGCCCTTCCATCGCGCCGTGGTGTGCGACCCCGCCTTCGCCCCCGAGATCGCCGGCTCGGAGGAGCCGTTCTCGGTGCACACCCGGTGGATCGAGACGGAGTTCGCGAACCACATCGAGCCGAGCGCCCTCACCCCGGCCGAGCCGGCCCCCCGCGAGGCGCGCCACACCGTGACCGTGGAGGTCAACGGCAAGCGCGTGGACGTCACCCTGCCCACGTGGGGCGAGGCCCTGCACACGATCTCCGGCGCCGCCCAGCGGGCCGGCGCGGGACGACGCCGGCCCCGCGGCAAGCGCGGCGCACCGGTGGCCGCGGCCGTCAGCACGGGCGCGCTGACCGCCCCGATGCAGGGCACCGTGGTGAAGGTCGCCGCCGAGAACGGCCAGACCGTGGCCGAGGGCGACCTGATCGTGGTCGTGGAGGCCATGAAGATGGAGCAGCCGCTCGCGGCCCACCGCGCGGGCGTGGTCAGCGGTCTCGAGGTCGAGCCGGGCCAGACGGTCACGGCCGGCACGGTGATCGCCACCATCGCCGACGCGGAGTGAGCCGCCGGCGACGACGGCGGGGAGCGCCGGCGTCGTGGGCTGGTTCCACATGGTGGACGACGGGGACATGACTCTCGCAGATCGGCGCGACGAGGCTTAACCTGGCACGCATCTTCGTCTCACATCGTGGTCGCTCGCGACCCCCTGTGCCCGTCATACCAGGGAGACACCATGTCCCACTCCACCCCGCCCGTGAACCCGGGCGCCCCCACCGATCTCACGTCGGACGCGGCCGCCACCGCGGAGGAGGTGCCCCGCTCGCGGGTCATCATCGCCTCGCTGGTGGGCACCTCGATCGAGTTCTACGACTTCTACATCTACGCCACGGCCGCCGTCTCGGTGTTCCCGCTGATCTTCTTCGCGGGCGGCGACGACAACACGGCCCTGCTGGCCTCCATGGCCACCTTCGGCGCGGCGTTCGTCGCCCGGCCGCTGGGCGCCGTCGTCTTCGGCCACCTGGGCGATCGCGTGGGCCGCAAGACCACGCTCATCGGCTCGCTGCTGACCATGGGCATCGCGACGTTCCTCATCGGCCTGTTGCCCACGTACTTCCAGATCGGCCTGTGGGCGCCGGCCATGCTGACGCTGCTGCGCTTCTTCCAGGGCCTGGGGCTCGGCGGCGAGTGGTCCGGCGCCGCCCTGCTGGCCACCGAGTACGCCAAGGACGGCAAGCGCGCGCAGGCGGCCATGTGGCCGCAGCTCGGCGCGCCGATCGGCTTCCTGCTGGCCAACGGCCTGTTCCTCGCGCTCGTGCTCGGCTTCAGCCACGACTCCACGAGCCCGGTGCTCGACGGCCCGTTCCTCACGTGGGTGTGGCGCGTGCCGTTCCTGCTCTCGATCGTGATGGTGGCCGTGGGCCTCTACGTCCGCGTCAAGCTCGAGGAGACCCCGGTCTTCCAGCGCGCCCTCGACCGCGACCAGCGCGTGAAGGCGCCGCTGGGCGAGGTGTTCCGCCGCAACTGGTGGGAGCTGATCCTGGGCACCTTCGTCATGTACGCCACCTACGTGCTCTTCTACCTGATGACCACGTGGATCCTCTCCTACGCGATCGGCAAGCCGGCCAACGGCTTCCTGGGTGTCCCCTACGCCGAATTCCTCGTGCTGCAGCTGGTCGGCATCCTGTTCTTCGCGGCGTTCGTGCCGGTCTCCGGCCTGCTGGCGGACCGCTTCGGCCGCCGCCCCACCCTGATCGTGATCTCGGTGCTCATGGTGCTGTTCGGCCTCTCGTTCGGCCTGTGGCTCTCGCCGGAGAACATGGGCGTGGGCGCGGAGCTGAACGTGCCGCTGATGCTGGCGTTCCTGGCCACGGGCATGACGCTCATGGGCCTGACCTTCGGGCCGATGTCCGCGGTGCTGCCTGAGCTGTTCCCCACGAACACGCGCTACACCGGCTCCGGCATCGCGTACAACGTGTCCTCGATCCTCGGCGCGGCGTTGACCCCGTTCATCGCCGCCTGGCTCGTGCAGAAGTTCGACGTCTCCTACGTCGGCTACTACCTGGCCGCCGCCTCGGCGATCACCGTCATCGCGCTGGCGCTCTCCCCCGAGACCCGCCACACGGACCTCGACACCGTCACCTCGGCCCGCGAGCGTCGCGCCGCGCGCTGACCCCGCCCGCCCGGGCCCCCGCCCGCACTGTCGAACGTGACATCGGGGGAATGGACGCTTTCGGTCGTGAGATAGGCCCTATCTCACGACCGAAAGTCGTCTCTGGGTCAGATGCGCACGTGCAGGCGGCGTGCCGCCTCCGCGATCGACCCGGACATGGACGGGTACACGGTGAAGGTGTCCGCGAGGTCGTCCACGTGCAGCTTGTGCGTGACCGCGAGCGCGAGCGCGTAGATCAGCTCGGAGGCGCGCGGCGAGACCACCACGCCGCCGATCACGGTGCCGGAGCCCTGACGGGCGAAGATCTTCACGAACCCCTCCTCCGCGCCGGACATCTTGGCGCGAGGGTTGGTGTGGAAGTCCAGGCGCAGCACGTCCGCCTGATACTGGCCGGAGTCCACCTGCGCCTGCGTGACGCCCACGGTGGCGATCTCCGGCGAGGTGAAGATGTTCGAGGCCAGCAGGTGCGGGCGCAGCGGCTTGAGGGCGTCGCCGAGCAGGTGGGCGACGGCGATGCGCCCCTGCATGGCCGCCACCGAGGCGAGGGCGAGCTTGCCCGTGCAGTCGCCCGCCGCGTAGATGCTCGGCACGGACGTGCGGGAGACGCCGTCCACGATCACGTGGCCGGAGTCGGCCAGCTTCACGCCCACGTCGTCGAGACCGAGGCCCGCCGTGTTCGGCACGCCGCCGACGGCGACGAGGGCGTGGGAGCCCTCGATCGACGGGGTGTCCTCGGCGCCCTCGCCGGAGAGGTGCACGCGCACGCCGGTCTCGGTCCGCTCGACGGCCTCGGCGCGGGAGCGGGCGATCACCCTGAGGCCGTTGTCCTCGAAGACCTTCTCGAGCAGCTCGGCGGCGTCGGCGTCCTCGCCGGGGAGCACGCGGTCGCGGGAGGAGACGAGGGTGACCTTGGCACCGAGGCGGTTGTAGGCCGAGGCGAACTCGGCGCCGGTGACGCCGGAGCCCACGACGATCAGGTGCTCGGGAAGCTCCTTGAGGTTGTAGACCTGCTTCCAGTTGAAGATCCGCTCGCCGTCCGGGACGGCGGTGGGCAGCTCGCGGGGGCTCGCGCCGACGGCCACGAGGATCGCGTCCGAGGTGATGATCTCGGGCTCGGCGCCGGCGTCGGCGTCGTCGAGGGCGCGGACGGACACCTCGTGGGGGCCGACGACGCGGCCCACGCCGTCGATCACCCGGACGCCGACCCGCTCGAGGCCCGCGCGGATGTCCGAGGACTGCTCGTGGGCCAGGTTCAGGATGCGGCGGCCGACCTGGCCCATGTCCGCGTGGACCTCGGCCCCGCCGAGATCGACGCCCAGGTCCACGGAGGCGCCCACGCGGCGCATCGAGTCGGCGGCGGCGATCAGCGTCTTGGAGGGGACCACGTCCGTGAGGACGGCCGCGCCGCCCAACCCCTGGCGCTCGACCAGGGTCACGCGGGCGCCCAGCTTCGCGGCCACCATGGCGGCCTCGTAGCCGCCGGGGCCGCCGCCGATGATGGTCAGGGACGGGATGAAGGTGCTGTTTTCCTCGGTCACGGGCTCCATTGTGTCCGCCGCGGACGGGAAAGTCCTAGCCCGCGCCCACGGGACACCGCCTAGACTCCACGACGTGACCGACCAGACCAGCATCCCCTCCCCCGACTCCCCCCTGACCGGCGACCATCCGGGCTTCGCCGAGGCCCGCGCGGCCGCCGACACCATCGCCCGGGCGACGGGCGTGGCGGAGCACCGCGTCGCCGTCGTCCTCGGCTCCGGCTGGGGCGAGGCCGCCGGCCTGATCGGCGACGAGGTCGCCGCCGTGCCGCTGGCCGAGGTGCCCGGCTTCCACGCCCCGAAGGTGCCCGGCCACAACGCGGTGATCCGCTCGGTCCGACTGCCGGACGGCACGCACGCCCTCGTCTTCGGCTCGCGCACGCACTTCTACGAGTCCCGCGACGCCCAGGCCGTGGCGCACACCGTCCGCACCGCCGCCGCCGCCGGGGCACGCACCGTGGTGCTGACCAACGGCTGCGGCGGCCTGGACCCGGAGATCGCCCCGGGCACCCCCGTCCTGATCGCGGACCACATCAACCTCACCGGCGCCACCCCGCTCGCCGGCGCCACGTTCGTGGACCTGACCGACCTCTACTCCCCGCGGCTGCGCGCGATCGCCCGTGAGGTGGACCCGTCCCTGCGCGAGGGCGTGTACGTCCAGTTCGCCGGCCCGCAGTACGAGACCCCCGCCGAGGTGCGGATGGCGCGCACCCTCGGCGGCGACCTCGTCGGCATGTCCACGGCACTGGACGCGATCGCGGCCCGTCACGCCGGGCTGGAGGTGTTCGGCATCTCGCTGGTGACCAACCTCGGCGCCGGCATCTCGGAGACGCCACTGTCCCACGCCGAGGTCGTCGAGGCCGGCCAGGCCGCCGGCCCGCGCATCGCGCGCCTGCTCGCGGACATCGTGGGGCGGCTCTGATGCCCGCGCATCCCCCGCACGACGACGTCGCCGCGCTCCCGGAGGACGTCCTCGCCCGGGCTGAGCGGTGGGCGGCGGAGGACCCCGATCCCGCGCACCGGGACACCCTGCGCGCCGAGCTCGACGCGGCCGCCGGCGTCGGCCCGGAGGCCGCGGCCGCCCGGGCGGTGCTCGCCGCCCGCTTCGCCGGGCCGCTCGTCTTCGGCACCGCCGGCCTGCGCGCCGAGGAGGGCCCGGGCGAGTCCCGCATGAACCGGCTCGTGGTGCGCCGCACCGCGGCGGGTCTGGCCGCCCACCTGTGGGACGGCGTCGGACGGGACGCGGCCCCGCCGCTGGCCGTCGTCGGGTACGACGCGCGACGCGGCTCGGCCGCCTTCGCCGCGGACACGGCCGCCGTCCTGACGGCCGCGGGCGTGCAGACCGTCCTGTTGCCGGACCCGCTGCCGACGCCGGTGCTCGCCTTCGCGGTGCGCCATCTCAGCGCGGACGCGGGCGTGATGGTCACGGCCAGCCACAACCCGCCCGCGGACAACGGCTACAAGGTCTACCTCGGCGGGCGGCTCACGGACGAGGCGGGCCGGGGGGCGCAGATCGTCTCCCCCGCGGACGCGGAGATCGCCGCCCGCATCGACCACGCGGCGTGGGCCGCGGACATCCCGCTCGCCGACGACGGCTGGACCGTGGCCGGGCCGGACCTGCTGGAGGCCTACCGCGCGGCGGCCCTCGGCGTGCTCGACGACGGCCGGCACGGCCACCGCGACCTGCGCGTGGTCTACACGCCCCTGCACGGCGTGGGCGGCGCCGTGGTCCCGGGCCTGCTCGAGGACGCCGGCTTCGGCCCCGTCCACGTGGTGGCCGAGCAGGCCGCCCCGGACCCGGCCTTCCCCACGGTCGCGTTCCCCAACCCGGAGGAGCCGGGGGCGATGGACCTCGCCCTCGCCCTGGCCGCCGAGGTGGACGCGGACCTGGTGATCGCCAACGACCCCGACGCCGACCGCCTGGCCCTGGCCGCGCCCGTCACCGACGCGCACGGCGTCCGCACGTGGCGGATGCTCTCGGGCGACGCCGTCGGGACGCTGCTGGGCGCGCACGCGATGCCGGCCCTGCACGCGGCCGGCCGCAGCGCCGCGAACTCCGTGGTCTCCTCCCCGCAGCTGGCCGCCCTGGCGGAGGCGAAGGGGGTGAGGCACCACGTCACGCTGACCGGCTTCAAGTGGATCTCCCGCGCCCCGGACCTCGGCTTCGGCTACGAGGAGGCCCTCGGCTACTGCGTGGACCCGGACATGGTGCGGGACAAGGACGGCATCACGGCCGCCCTCATGGCCGCGGAGCTGGCCGCCGCCCTCACGGCGCAGGGACGCGGCCTGACGGACGCCCTGGCCGACGTCGATGCGGTCACCGGCGCCATGCCCAGCGCCCAGGTCTCGGTCCGCGTGGCGGACCTGTCCCTGATCGCCCGCACCATGACCGCCCTGCGTCAGCAGGGGCCGGCCACGCTCGCGGGCGAGCCGGTCACCGTGCGCCGGGACCTGGCCGCCGGCGGGGACGGGCTGCCGCCCACGGACGCGCTGCTGTTCGCCACCGACTCCGGCACCCGCGTGCTCGTGCGTCCCTCCGGCACCGAGCCGAAGCTCAAGTGCTACCTCGGCACCCGGGACGCCGACCCGGCCGCGGCCGCCGAGCGGCTCGAGGCGCTGCGCGCCGAGGTGACGGCCCTCGTGGGCGGCTGAGCCTCGGTAGGCTGGCGGACATGACCGTCTCCCTCACCACCGCCGAGCTGGCGAAGTACATCGACGCGACCGCCCTGAAGGCCGACACCTCGGAGGCGGACGTGCGCCGCCTCGTGGCCGAGTCCCGCGAGGCCGGGGTCAAGAGCGTCTGCATCAACCCCGTGTGGGTGCCGCTGGTGGCCGCCGAGCTCGCGGGCTCGGACGTGCTGACCTGCACCGTGATCGGCTTCCCCCTCGGCGCCAACGCCTCGGAGGTCAAGGCCTTCGAGGCCCGGCAGGCGATCGACGCCGGCGCGGACGAGGTGGACATGGTCCTCGACGTCGCCGCGGCCCGCGCCGGGGACCGCGACCGGCTCGTCGCGGACGTCCGCGCCGTGGCCGAGGCCGCGCACGCGGACGGCCCCGCAGGCGACGGCGGGGCGCTGCTCAAGGTGATCGTGGAGACCGCCCTGCTGGACGACGACGCGATCGTCCTGGCCTGCGAGGCCGCGGTCGAGGCCGGGGCGGACTTCGTGAAGACCTCCACGGGCTTCTCCACCGCGGGCGCCACCGTCGAGCACGTCGCGCTGATGCGCCGCACCGTGGGCGAGCGCATCGGCGTGAAGGCCTCCGGCGGGGTGCGCACCCGCGCGGACGCCCTGGCGATGATCGAGGCCGGCGCCACCCGGATCGGGGCCAGCTCCGCGCTTGCTATCCTGGGATCCGACTGACTCGCATCACTTCGGCCGGGCGTCCGCCCCGGCCGGGACCGCACCGAAGGAGCATCACGTGATCCGCAACGGCAAGGCCATCGACCACTCCAACGTGGGCGGCGTCTGGGGTTCCCTGATCGCCTTCATCGTCGCCTTCGGCGCGTTCCTCGGCTGCCTCTACGCCATGGGCTTCTGGTCGCTCGAGTCGGTCTGGATCCCCGGCCTGATCGCGCTGGCCCTGGCCACCGTGGCCTTCATGATCCCCAAGGCGTTCCTGGGCCGCAGCGACACCGTGGACACCACCGCCATCCACACCCGCCCCGCCGTCGACCACGCCGCCACCGGTGCCCACGCCGTCGAGACCGGCGCCGCGCACCGCTGAGCCAGCCCGGAGCCGAGGATCGCTGACACCGGTCGTCCGGCCGCCGCGCGCCGAAGGGCGTCCACCCGCAACACGGGGGTGGACGCCCTTCGGCTTGTCTCCATCGCGGCGGTGGTGCTGGGTCACGCATACCTGACGGACCTCACCTTCAGCCGGTACCTGGAGATCTGGCGGATGCCGCTGTTCTTCTTCCTCACCGGCTACTTCTGGACGCGCGGCCGCCCCTGGGCCACGGACGTGCGGGGCCGCTTCCGGAGCCTGATGGTGCCGTACCTGGTGTGGGCGGCGCTCATGTCCGTGGCCGCGTTCGCGTGGTTCGCCGACGACCCCGACCTCCTGCGGCGCCTGATGCTCACCGGCTGGTACGGGGGCGCGGACCAGGAGCCCCCGTGGTGGGCGTTCTGGTTCATCTCCGTCCTGTTCTTCACCACGGTGCTGCGCCGATTCCTCGAGCGCTTCCCGTCCGCCGTCGCCTGGGCGGTGGGCCTGGCCGGGCTGGCGTGGGCCCACCTCGTGCCGGACTCCGCGATCGCCCGCACGCCACTGGGCGTCGGGCTGGCCCTGCCGTGCCTGCTGTTCGTCCTCAGCGGCGAGATGTTCCGCCGCCGCGTCCAGCCGCACGTGCGGCGCCATCGGACGCTCATCGGCGTCGGCCTGGTGCTGCTCGGGCTGGTCGCGGTCCGGCTGGGCCTGGAGCCGCCCAACATCAAGTTCGGCGGCTTCGGCACGCCGGTGCTCACCCCCGTCGTGGGCGTCCTGACGTCCGCGGGGATGGTGCTCGTGTTCGGTTCCACGGTGGAGGGACTGCTGCGCTCCTTCGCCCGACGCACCGGGACCGGTCAGGCCCTGCGCCTCGCCATCACCGCCCTGGTCCGGACGGGCACGGTGGTGGTGCTGCTGCACGGCTGGGTGCTGATGTGGGTCACGCGCCACGGCGTGGAGAACAACGCCGCCAAGTTCGCCCTCGCGCTCGCCCTCAGCTGGCTGGCAGGCCTCGCCCTGCTCGCCACCCCCCTGTCCAAGCCGTTCACGGGGGCGCGCCGCCGCTGGCACCCGGTGCACCGCCTGCGACGCATGGAGCCCCCGCACCCCGTCACGTCCGCGCTGCCGCGCGTCACGACCGCCTCGGAGAGGACACACCCATGAGCAGGGATCATCGCCCCCCGATCCGCAACCCGTTCCTGCCGCCGACGCCGGAGGAGCCCGAGGTGTCGACCCGCGACGGCGGCCACCCGGCGGGTGACGGCGGCGACGCCGACGCCCCGGCGGCCTCCCCGGCGCGGGAGGATCGCCTCGCCGAGTTCCGGCTCGGCCCGGCGTTCCTCCCCCACCCGGCCGACCGTGTCCCCGGCCCCCTGCCGAGCGCCCGCGTCCTCGTCGTGTGCACGGGCAACATCTGCCGCTCCGCCTACGTGGAGTACGCGCTGCAGGCGCAGCTCAACGCCCTGCTCGGCGACCGGGGCCGCGCGGTGGTCACGAGCGCGGGCACGGAACCGAACCAGGCGCTGACCGTCCCCGGCCCGCTGCTCGACCTCGCGCCGAGCCGCCGCGTCCGCGCCGCGTTGACGCAGCATCGACCGCAGCAGCTGACCGGGCGTTCGCTGGCGGACCAGGACCTCGTCCTGACCGCGACGGACGACCACCTGGACGAGGTGCTGCGCGAGGACCCCGCGGCAGTGCGCCGGACCTTCACGATCCTCGGCATGGGCACCCTCCTGCGCGACCACGGCGAGGAGCTCGCCGCGTCGGTCCCTCCGGGCGCGGGCGTCACCGCGCTCGTCACGGCGCTGGCGGAGCTGCGCTCCCGCCTGATCGCCCAGGGGGAGCGACCGGACGCGGATCTGCCGGACCCGTTCCGCGGCCCCGCCGAGGGCTACGCCGCGATGGCGCAGACCGCGCAGCCGATCGTCGAGCTGCTGGCGTGGGAGATCGCCCGGGCCCTCGACGGGGACCTCGTGGAGGAGGAGCCGACGGGCGCCTGACCGGCCGGCGTCAGAGATCGGGGACGGCGTGCCCACCGGAGGACGGGGCGTGCTGCCCCCGGCGCGCCGCGGCCAGCACCCGACGACGGCGCCGCTCGAGCACCTCGCTCTCGAGCGGGGCGTCCCGCTCGTCGAGCCAGAGGGTCACGCCGGCGGCGACGACGAGCATGCTCGGGATCGTGATGAACACCTCGCCCAGCTGCGTCGCGGAGACGAACACGACGACGGCCGCCGCCTCCACCGCCGCGCGCGAGGGGGTGCGCAGCCGGGCGCTGAACAGGCGCAGCCCGAAGACTGCGTAGGCGCCGAGGACGGCGAGGAGGAGCACGACACCGCCCTCGGTGTAGAGGCCCGCGTAGGAGTTGTGGTAGTGCCACGTGGCACCGCCGAAGTCCACGTACGCCGTGGTGAGGCCCCGGCCGTACCACGGCGTCTCCGCGACGCGCACGGCCGTCTCGGCCTGGATGTTCGAGCGCAGCCAGTCCGTGCCGGTGCGGTCCGCGAAGACGGCGATGCGGGCCAGGTTCTCCTCGGCGAACGCGACCGCCCAGGCGAGGACCGCCAGCAGGACCAGGCGCAGACCCGCCCCCATCCGCGGCGTCAGCCAGAGCCACAGGACGGCGCAGGCGAAGCCCGCCATGGAGGTGCGGGAGCCCGTGAGGACGACGCACACCGCTGCCGCGACGAGCAGGATCAGCTTCCACCGCCGCGTCCGCACGAGGGCGAGCGCCAGGACCGGCATGGCCGCGTAGTAGAGGCCCGCCACGTTCTTGTCCGCGAGGACACCGGTCAGGAAGCTGCCGTAGGGCGCGGGCACGAGGCCGGCATAGAAGAGGGGCACGTTCAGGGCCATGGCGGCGCCGAGCCCGACGGCCAGCGAGCGCAGGCTGAGCCGGCCGCCGGCGATGCAGCCGACGAGCCCGACGAGGGCCGCCATCCGCACCCACCGGCGCAGCCACTCCAGGTCCGGGATGCCCTGGGACACGGAGACGATCGCGAGGAACAGCAGCACGGCGGCGGCGAGCACGGCGGTCAAACCGAGGGCGGAGACATCGCGGCGGGACCGTCGGCACAGCGCCAGGGCCAGCAGCAGGAGCATGCCCGCCTCGTTCAGCGGGAGCGCCACGGGGCCGAGGGGAACGCCGAACGCCTCCATGGCCAGCAGGGCGCCGAGCAGCAGTTCGGGGATGCGCAGGGGCTCGCGGGGGACGACGGCGTCCTGGTCGGCCGACCACACGGACGTGCCGCGGGCGGCGGCGCGGGCGTGCTTCTCCCGCTCCGCCTGCAGGGCCACGTAGCGAGGATCGGAGGATCGCGACCCCCGCGCGTCGTACCCCACCGTCATGACCGCTCCTCCGTCGTCATCCCGGGGCACGTCTCCGCCCCACGCCCAGCGTAGACGAGTGCGAAGGAATGGGCTGTCCCCCTTGTTAGAGTGAGCTGAGCCGATGCCCTCCGATCCTGGGACACCATGAACATCATCGATTTCCTCCGTGTGCTGCGCGCGAACCGCCTGGTGATCCTGGGATGCGCCGCGCTGGGCCTGGCGATGGGCCTTGTCTACTCGCTGCTGCAGCCCACGCTGTACACCGCCACCTCGTCCGCGTTCGTCACGGTGGAGGGGGAGGCGAGCATCTCCGGCACGGAGACCGCCCAGACCCGCGCCCAGTCCTACATCCCGCTGATCAACAGCCGCACGGTCCGCGAGCGGATCGCGTCCGAGGGCTTGGACACCGCCGGCGCGACCATGAGCGCCGCCCTGGTGCCGAACTCGAACCTCATCACGGTGTCCGCCGTGGCCCCCGATGCGCAGCAGGCCGCCGCGCTGGCCAACGGGGCGCTCGTGGCGACCGCCGACGTGGCGAACGAGCTCGATCCGACGTCCAACGTCAAGGTCACGGCCATGGAGGACGCCCTCGCGCCGGCCACGCCCTCGAGCCCGGACCGCGTCCGCCACCTGCTGTACGGCCTGGGCGCAGGCCTCGTCCTCGGCCTGATCGTCGCGCTCCTGCGGCGGCTGCTGGACGTCAACGTGCGGACGACGACGGACGCCCAGGTGGCGGGCGGGGCGGGCCTGCTCGGCGCCATCCCCCTGGACCCCAGCATGAAGGCGGAACGCACGGCGCCGATGGCGCCCCTCTCCCCCCGCGCGTCGGAGGCGGTGCGTCAGCTGCGGACCAACCTGCGGTTCGCTGCGGTGGACGATCCGCCCCGCACCATCGCGTTCACCAGCTCCAACCCCGGCGAGGGCAAGTCGACGGTGATCGGCAACCTGGCCCTGACCGTGGCGGCCGCCGGCCAGCCGGTGATCCTCATCGACGCCGATCTGCGGCGCCCCCGTCAGGCCCTGCAGTTCGGCGTCGACGGCCGTGTGGGCCTGTCCGAGGTCCTCAACGGGGACGTCGCCCTCCAGGACGTGCTGATCCCCGTGGGCGAGGACGGGTTGCTCCTCCTGCCTGCCGGCCGCACTCCCCCGAACCCGTCCGAACAGCTCGGCTCCGAGCGGATGAGGGACCTGCTCACCGCCCTCGCCGAGACGCACATGGTGCTCGTGGACGCCCCGCCCGTGCTGCCCGTCACGGACTCCACCCTGCTCGCCACGGCGGTGGACGGCACCGTCCTGGTGATCCGCCACGGCAAGACCCGCAAGGAGCACCTCGAGGTGGCCCGGGACATGCTCGCGGGCGTCAACGCCCGGGTGCTCGGCGTCGTGCTCAACGGCACCCCGGCCTCCGGCGTGGGCTCGGACTACTACGGCGGGGGCTACGGCGCGGACGGCGGCAGCTACGACGCCTACTACCAGGCGCCCCGGGACGCCGCCGAGGCCGCGGCCGGGACCGCGGGCGACACGTCACGACGCTGACCGCGCCCGGCCGCAGGGCCAGGTCGTCGCAATGACGACGCGGGCACGGGGATGCAGAAGGGCCCCGCCTCTGAGGAGGCGGGGCCCTTCACGGTGGTGCTCAGACGATCAGCAGCGCGCCGTGGGCGGGGTGGTCTCGAAGCAGTTGCTGAACTCGACGACGCCGTCGTTGCAGAGATCGGCACCCTCGGGAGCGCCCTTCGGCAGGGCCAGCTGCAGCTTGCCCTCGACGCAGCCGGACTCGTTGGCCGAGTTGCCGGTGTTGTTCACCACGTAGTAGTAGGTCTTGGACTGGCCCGACTGCAGGAGCAGCGCGGGGTCCATGGCGGCCAGTCGCTTGCCTCCCCTGCACGGGTTGGCGGTGTAGAGACGCGCCTCGCCGTTTCGGGTGGTATGACCGCCGAACACCACGGTCACCGTGCCCGGGTCGACGTACACGGGGGTGGGCGACGTGTTGGTGATGGTGATGGTGAAGCCGTAGGCCTGCTTGATGCCATCGGGGTGGCCACCGCCCGGGAACTTCTCGGCGGTTCCCGTGGTCACGGCGGCGCAGCCGGTCGGGGAGGCGGCGGCGAACGGGGCGGCGGCGACGGCGGCGACGGCCGGGACCGACCACGCGATGCCGGCGGTCACCTTGCGACGGGAGAGGGTGGAGGTGTTCTTCTGCATGGCTTCACTCGTTTCGAGTCGAGGTGTGGCTTTCGCGCCCGAACGGGGTCACGCGAGTGGACGGAGCACCGCGGGATACTCGGTGAGCATCGGCTGTGGAGCTCTCCAGCTGAGTGTAGATGGGCCGCACAGCTCATTGCCAGCATCCCTGTGCGTCCGTGTGGATGAGGGGCCCTCCTTTCGGTCGGCTAAGCTCGCGGCCATGGGGGAACGTGCGACGGGACAGCGACCGGCCGCCCCGCCGTCCCTGGACCTCGAGATCCGCGTCCGCCTCGCCCACGCCCGCATCGCGCACCTGCTGGGCCGGGCCGACATCCGCGCCCTGCACCTCAAGGGCTACGCCACCGAGCCCGGCGTCTACCCCGATCACCGCCGCAGTTCGGACGTGGACCTGCTGGTCCATCCCACCGATGCCGCCGCCGTCATCGCACTCCTGGACTCCCACGGCTGGGAACCGGTCGCCACCTTCTCGGAGGGATCGATCTTCCAGCACGCGGCCACGCTCTGGCATGACCAGCTGGGGTATGTGGACGTGCATCGGCTCTTCCCCGGACTCGGCCCGTCCCCCGAGGCGGCCTTCGACACCCTGTGGAGCGAGCACACCCACCTCGTGATCGCCGGCCGGCCCGTTCCGGTGCCGAGCCCGTGCCACCAGCGGCTCGTCGTCATCGTCCACGCGGCCCGCGATCCGTATCGCGGCGCGCACGACGTCCGGCACATCCGGGAATCCCTGCCCGCCGAAAGCTGGGCAGCCCTGCGCGAGGAAGCCCACCGGCTGGACGCGGGCGCGGCCTGGCACGTCGCCACGGGCGAGGCCGCCGACGGCGTCGACTCCAGGCAGCTGACCCTCTTCGCGGCGCTGCACGAGAGCCAGAGCGGTCTGGAGCTGTTCCGCACCCGGTGGCAGTCGGCCGCCACGGCGCGGGAGCGGGCCGTCCTCGTGGCCCGCACGATCCCGGTGAACCGCCCCCATCTGCAGATGCGCCTGGGCCGGCCTGTCACCCGCGCGGACCTGTGGCGCGAGCAGCGCGCCCGGCTCGGCGCACTCGCCGGCTGGGCCTGGAGGAAGGCGGTGCGCCGTGACCGTTGAGACCACCGAGGGCTGGGCCCTGGCCCCCGACATCGCGTGGGCCCGCACCGCCGGCGGCCAGGCCGTCGTCATGACGCTCGAGGCCGGTCAGCCGCTGCTGTTGAGCGCCTCGGGCGACGTGATCTGGGACGTCCTCGTGGGCGGCCGCACGCCGGAGGACGACCTGGTCGCGGATCCGCCGGCGCCGCTGTCGACGACGGACGTCACGGTCCAGGTGGCGGAGGCGTTCGGCCTCGCCCCCGCCGACGTCGCGGCCGACGTCCACGCGTTCCTCGAGATGCTCGAGGCGCACGGCGTCCTCGTCCGCATGACGACGGCCTGACCTGTCTCAGCCCTCCGGCGCGAAGATCGCGTCGACCACCTGCTGCGCCCACTCGAGCAGCGGGACGTCCACGAGATCCTGGCCCATGACCGGCTTGGTCTTGGGCCGCGGGATGAGGACGCCGTTCAGGGCCGGCTTGACCTGGGCGCCCTTGTACATGCGGGTCAGGCGCATCTGACGGGACTCCGGCAGGTCCGCGGCGGGGCCGAACTTCACGTTCTGGCCCAGCAGCATCACCTCGGTGACGCCCGCGGCCCGCGCCCGGTTGCGGAACCGGGCGACGGCGACGAGCGCCTCCACCGGCTCCGGCAGCGGGCCGTAGCGGTCCTTGAGCTCCTCCACCACGGCGTCCACGGCGGCGTCGTCCGCGGCCTGGGCGAGGTTGCGGTACATCTCCAGGCGCAGCCGCTCCCCCGGCACGTAGTCGTGCGGCAGGTGGGCGTTGACCGGCAGCTCCACCTTCACCTCGGCGGGCGCGGTGTCCTCCTCGCCCTTGAAGTCGGCCACGGCCTCGCCCACCATCCGCAGGTAGAGGTCGAAGCCCACGCCGGCGATGTGGCCGGACTGCTCCCCGCCCAGCAGGTTGCCGGCGCCGCGGATCTCGAGGTCCTTCATGGCCAGCTGCATGCCCGCGCCGAGCTCGTTGTGGGTGGCCACGGCCTTGAGCCGTTCGAGGGCCACCTCGCCCAGGGGCTTCTGCGGGTCGTACAGGAAGTACGCGTACGCCCGCTCGCGGCCACGGCCCACGCGGCCGCGCAGCTGGTGCAGCTGCGAGAGGCCGTAGCGGTGGGCGTCCTCCACGATCAGGGTGTTGGCGTTGGCGATGTCCAGGCCGGTCTCGATGATCGTGGTGGAGACGAGCACGTCGAACTTCCGCTCCCAGAAGTCCACCATGATCTGCTCGAGCCGGGCCTCGCTCATCTTGCCGTGGGCGACGGCGATCCGCGCCTCCGGCACCAGCTCGGCGATGCGCTTAGCCACCTTGTCGATGGTGGTGACGCGGTTGTGCACGTAGAACACCTGGCCCTCGCGCATCAGCTCGCGGCGGATGGCCGCGGTGACCTGCTGGTCCGAGTACGGGCCCACCGAGGTGAGCACGGGGTGGCGCTCCTCCGGGGCGGTGGCCAGCGTGGAGGTCTCGCGGATGCCGGTGAGGGACATCTCGAGGGTGCGCGGGATGGGCGTGGCGGACATGGCGAGCACGTCCACGTTGGTGCGCATCTTCTTCAGCGCCTCCTTGTGCTCGACGCCGAAGCGCTGCTCCTCGTCCACGATCACCAGGCCCAGGTCCTTGAACTGCACCTGGTCGGAGAGCAGCCGGTGGGTGCCGATCACCACGTCCACCTCGCCGTGCGCGAGCCCCTCGATGACCTCCTTGGACTCCTTGGCGGTCTGGAACCGGGAGAGCGCGGCCACCTTCACGGGGAAGCCGGCGAACCGGTCGGAGAACGTCTGGTGGTGCTGGCGGGCGAGCAGCGTCGTCGGGACGAGCACGGCCACCTGCTTGCCGTCCTGCACCGCCTTGAACGCGGCGCGCACGGCCACCTCGGTCTTGCCGAAGCCGACGTCGCCGGAGACGAGCCGGTCCATGGGGACGGCCGCCTCCATGTCCTTCTTGACGTCCTCGATGGTGGTCAGCTGATCGGGCGTCTCGATGAACGGGAACGCCTCCTCCAGCTCGCCCTGCCACGGGGTGTCCGGGGCGAACGCGTGGCCGCGCGAGGCCATACGGGCCGAGTACAGGCGGATGAGCTCGCCGGCGATCTCGCGGGTGGCGCGCTTGGCCTTGGACTTGGTCTGCGCCCAGTCCGAGCCGCCCATCTTGGACAGCGACGGCGTCTCCCCGCCCACGTAGGTGGAGATCAGGTCGAGCTGGTCGGTGGGCACGAACAGCCGGTCGCCGGGGGCGCCGCGCTTCGAGGGCGCGTACTCCAGCACGAGGTACTCGCGGTAGGACTCCTCGGCGCCGGGGGCGGTGCGCGGGCCGCCGGTGACCTTGCGGCGCTGCAGCTCCACGAAGCGGGCGATGCCGTGCTGGGAGTGCACCACGTGGTCGCCGGGCTGCAGGGTCAGCGGGTCGACGGCGTTGCGCCGCTTCCGGGCCAGCCGCGCTCCGGGGGCGCGCGTGCCCGCGGTGCGGTGCCGGCCGAAGAGGTCGTGCTCCGTGATCAGCGCGATCTGCGCGTCCGGGATCGTGAAGCCGGAGCCGACGGGCGCCGCCGCGATGGAGACCCGCCCCGGGGCGAGGTCCGCGGGCAGGGGCCCGTCCGCCACGGAGGCCGTGAGGCCGGCCTCCGTGGTGAGCTCGGCGAGGCGGCGGGCGGAGCCGGGGCCGTCGGTGAGGACCACGGCATGCCACCCTTCCGCGAGCCGGACGCGGGTGTGCGCGACCATGGCCTCGATGTCGCCCGAGAAGGTCTGCGGGACGCCGAGGGTGGCGCGCAGGGTGGCGGCGTCGGGCAGCAGCTCGGCGTCCGAGACCAGCGCGGTGACGGACCAGAACCCCTGGTCCTGCTCGAGGGCGGCCGCGCGGAGTTCGGCCACCGTGAGGAAGCCTCCCGCGGCGGACTGGTCCGCCCCGGCCACGTCCACCGGGGCGACCGCGCCCTGCGCGGCGCCGGCCCACGCGGCCTGGAGGAACTCCTCGTTGGTGGCCAGCAGGTCGTCGGCGCGGCCGCGCAGGCGCTCGGGCTCCACGAGGACGGTCAGCGAGCCGGTGGGCAGCATGCGGGGCAGCGAAGTCATGGCCTCGGCCAGCAGCGGGGAGAGGGACTCCATGCCCTCCACGGCCACGCCCTCGGCGATCCGGTCCAGCATGTCCGCGGCGGCGGGCATGGCCGGGATCAGCTCTTTGGCGCGCCGGCGCACGTGGTCCGTGATCAGCAGCTCGCGGCACGGGGGCGCGTACAGCTCGGAGGGGTGGCCCGAGCCGTCCTCCGTGGTGTCCTCGAGGGAGCGCTGGTCCGCCACGGAGAACCAGCGCATCTGCTCCACCTCGTCGCCGAAGAACTCGATGCGCACGGGGTAGTCCTCGGTGGGCGGGAACACGTCGATCAGCCCGCCGCGCACGGCGAACTCGCCGCGTCGGCTGACCATGTCCACGCGCGAGTAGGCGGCGTCCGCGAGCGCGGCCACCACGCCGTCGAAGTCCCGTTCCTCCCCCGTCCGCAGGGTCACGGGGCTCAGCTCGCCGAGCCCGGCCACGAGGGGCTGCAGCACGGCGCGCACGGGGGCGACGACGATGCGCAGCGGGCCCTCCGCGTGCTCCTCCGGGTGAGCGAGGCGGCGCAGCACGGCCAGGCGGGCGCCCACGGTGTCCGAGCGCGGGGACAGTCGCTCGTGGGGCAACGTCTCCCAGGACGGGAACAGCGCGGCGGCACCGGCGGGGGCCCAGGCGGCCAGGTCGGTCACGAGGTCTTCGGCCTCGCGGGTGGTCGCGGTGACCACGAGGACGGCGGCGCGCTCGCCGTGGCCCTCGGCCAGCGCCTCGGCGAGGACGGTCAGCAGGGGCGCGCGGGCGCCGTCGGGCAGGCCGATCTCCAGTTCGACGCCCCGGGACTCGAGCGGCCGGGCGGCGGAGGCGGCGGCCGCCTCGATGGCGCGTTCGGCGCGCAGGCGCGGCAGCAGCGGGGCGAGGACGGGGGTGGTCTCGGGGGCGCTCATGCGCGGACCTCCGGGGTGGCGGTGGAGCCGTCCGTGGCGGCGGGCAGTTCGGTGGTCATGATCTCCCGGATCTCTTCGAGGAAGGCGAGCACGTCGTCGGCGCCGCCCACCGGGCCGCCGGCGGTGAGCCGGTCCGTGCCGAGCAGCACCGCGGTGGGGAACGAGTGCAGGCCGAGGGCCTGCGAGGCGGCGCCGGCCGGGTCGGCGAGCACGAGGGACGCGTCGACGGCGCCGCTGTGGATCGCCCCGTCGGCGCCGGGGGCATGCTGGGGCATCAGGACCCGCAGCCGGACCGGCCCGAGCGCGTCCTTGAACTCGTCCAGCCGCTCGATCACCCGCGCGCAGGAGCCGCACCCCGTGGACAGGCGCAGAGCCACCACGGCCCCGTCCGCGACCAGCCGGTGCAGACCGGTGTACTCGCCGTCCGCGACCACGACGGCGTCCGGGAACGGGTGGCGTTCGGGTTCGGCACCGTCGGCCGGGTCGACGGCGGCCGGGGCCTCGGGCGTGGGCGTCGCCGGGGCGGCGTCGGGTGCGGCCGGGACGGACTCGCGCCCGGCCAGGAACGCGGCGGTCGCGAGCAGCACGGACACGAGCAGGGCCCACGCCCACGCCCCGGCGCCGAAGGCGGTGAGCGGCTGCCAGGCCAGGCCCGCGCCGTGCACCGCCAGCGAGACGATCCCCTCGGCCACGGCCAGGACGGCGAGGGCCAGGAAGACGACGTTGCGGACCACGGTGGTGCGGGAGATCGGGGCGGCCGAGGCCTCGCCGAAGCAGCCGCACGAGACGCCGTCGTCCTGGGCCCGGACCACGAGCGCGAGGAAGGCGGCGAAGAGGGCCACGGCCACCAGGCCGACGACGGGACGCAGCAGGGTGAAGGGCTGCAGGAGGGCGACGGCGAGCAGCAGCTCGAGCCAGGGGAACGCGCGCGCCAGGGCGGGGGCCGCGAACGGGCGGGGCACCCTGAGTCGGGTGAACGTGGCCTGCACGTCCTCGCCGGAACGGAGCTTCACCGTCCCGCTCAGGAGCATGATGAGGGCCACGGCCCAGAGTGCCGACATGGCGGACACACCTTCCAGGGGGTTCACGAGGGGTCGCGCGGCCGGTCCCGGCACCGTGCACGGGACCCGGGTCGCGGAGGCCAGCATATAAGGTGAGGGATGGACGCCCATCGCCGTCGGCGAACCGGTGCCGGCCCTCTCACGGCCCGCCGGGCGCGGTCCGACTTGACCCCGAGGAGACACCGTGGCCTTTTCCGCCCAGCAGCCCATCCCGCACCCGCCGTCGGCCGTGGCAGCCGCCCTGGCGTCCGAGGACTTCCACCGTTCCGTGGTCGAGTCCTTCGGCGGCTCCCTGGTCTCGTTCTCCGTGGAGGGTTCCCCGGAGGGCCCGATGACCGTCACCGCCGTGCGCTCCCTGCCCGCGGACCGCATCCCGGACCGTGTCCCGGACATGGCCCGCAAGCTCATCGGCTCCGCCCTCCAGGTGGAGCAGGTGGAGCGGTGGGACGCGCCCGCCGCGGACGGCTCCCGCACCGGCACCACCACCATCACCGTGCCCTCCGCCAAGGCGACGGCGGACGGCTCCCTCCGCCTGACCGCCGCCGGTGAGGGTTCCCAGTTCTCCGTGGACGGCACCCTCGTCTGCCGGATCCCGCTGGTGGGCTCGAAGCTCGCCGCGAAGGCCGAGCCGATGGTCGGCAAGGTCGTCAATCGCCAGGCCCGGGCGCTGTCCTCGTGGCTCGAGCGTGACGGCGGAGCCGCGCGCGGTTGATCTCGTTCTCCCGTCGCCCGGCGCTGTCGAGCTCGGCTCCGCCTGCCCGGCGGGGGCGCCGGGCCCTTCCCTCGCCGGACGCCGTGCTCATCGTGTGCACCGGCAACGTGTGCCGCTCGGCCTATGCGAGCCGGGCCCTGCAGGGCCGGCTGGCGGTCCTGGCCCCCGGCCGGGTGGAGGTCGGCAGCGCCGGCTCCCAGCCGAACCAGGCACTGACGGTGCCGCCGCCGCTCGTGCGGCTCGGCGCCGAGGCCGGCGTCACCGGGCTGGAAGGCCACCGTCCCGCCGCGTTGCAACCGTTCATGGTGGCGGAGGCAGATCTCGTGTTGGCCGCGGCTCAGGAGCACATGCGCTTCGCACTCCAAGAAGTGCCGCAGGCCGTCGCGCGGGTGTTCACCGTGCTGGAGCTCGCGGCGCTGGTCCGCGCGATGGACCAGCGGGACGGGCGGGACTGGATCCCCGCCGGTCGCGGGGTGCGTGCGTTCGCGGCGGAGGCGGCCCGCCACCGGGCCCTCGCGCGGTCGACCGCCCAGCCCCTCGACGTCGTGGACCCGTTCCGCGGGCCGGTGGAGGGGTACGCGGAGATGATCCAGATCATGGATCCTGCACTGGAGACCATCGCGGATGCCCTGGCCCGTGCCGTGAGCCCGACCCCCTGAGCGTGGGGCTGAGCCCCCGTCGAGGACGTCCGCCCGGGGCGGGAGGCTCAGTGGAACGCCTGCTGGGCGGCCTCGAGCCCGTCCGTGACGAGCTTCTCGACGGCGTCCGCCGCGCGGTCCACGTGCAGCGGCAGGACGTCCTGCTCGGGCTTGGTGAAGGGGCGCAGCACGAAGTCAGCCACGTCCATGCGGCCCGGGGGGCGGCCGATGCCGACGCGCACGCGGGCGTAGTCCTTCGTGCCGAGCGAGGCGGTGATGGACTTCAGGCCGTTGTGGCCGCCCTCTCCCCCGCCGCGCTTGAGGCGCAGGGTGTCGAACGGGATGTCCAGCTCGTCGTGGACCACCACGAGGTCCTCGGGTCCGATCCCGTAGAAGGACGCCAGCGCGGAGACGGGGCGTCCAGAGACGTTCATGTAGCCGGTGGGCTTCGCGAGCACGACGCGCGGTCCCCCGATGCCGAGGCGACCCGTGGCCACCACGGCGCCGGCCCGGTGGCGGGTGAACCCGACCCCCATGCGGGAGGCGAGCTCATCCGCCACCATCTGGCCGACGTTGTGACGGGTGCGCTCGTACTCGGGCCCGGGATTGCCGAGCCCGACGATGAGCGGGGTCCCCGTCGTCATGGCGTGATCAGTCCTCGGAGCCCTCGGACTCGCCCTCGGCGGACTCGGCGGCCTGCTCCTCCTGCACGGACTCGTCGCCGAGGTCCTGCTCGACGACCTCGTTGACGGTGGCGATGACGATGTCGTCCTCGAGCTGCAGGGTGGTGCCGGCGGGGACCTGCACGTCCGGGGCGTACACGTGGTCGCCGGCCTCGCGGCCCTCGACGGAGATGGTGACGGCCTCGGGCAGGTCGGTGGCGTCGGCCTCGACCGGCACGGTGACGTAGTCCAGCACGTAGTCGTTGCCGGGGGCGACCTCGCCCTCGACATGCACGGTGACCTCGACGATGACCTTCTCGCCGCGGCGGACCTCGATGAGGTCCAGGTGCTCCACGGTGTCCTTGATGGCGTGGCGCTGGATGTCCTTGGGCAGGACCAGGTGCTCCTCGCCGGCCTCGCTCACGACGGTGAGCAGGGCGTTGGGGTTGCGGACGGCCAGGGTGGTCTCCTGGGCCGGCAGCAGCAGGTGCACGGGATCCTGGCCGTGGCCGTAGACGACGGCGGGGATCAGGCCGGCGCGGCGGGCCTGGCGGGCGGCACCCTTGCCGAAGTCGGTGCGGCGGGTGACCTTGATCTTGAGCTGGTCAGACATGATGCGTCCTCCTGTGGGGGTCTCGGCCGCGCAGCCGGGGGCGGCGCGGGATGCGGCCAGGAGGGGGCTTCAGTGCCGCAGCGGGCCAGCATGCTGACACGCGGCGGCGGCCTCGTCGATCACGGAGCGCGCGCTCCCTCGCCTGGGCAACCTGGACAGGATAGCACCGACGCCGGCGGGCCGGCTCAGACGCCTGCGCGCCGGGACCGCTCCACGATGCGGTCCAGCTTGCGGCGGTGAGCCCGCTCACCCGCAGACACGCCGTGGGATTCGTCGTCCTCCTGGGCGCTCAGCAGCAGGCCGCAGCCGAGCACGATGGCACCGAAGATCGTGATGAACACCTCACCGAGCTGAAGGGAGGTGACCAGGATGATGACCGCGGCGGCCTCGACGGCCACCCGCGACGGCGATCGGTGCGTCCGGGCGAAGGGCCGCAGGCACAGCCACAGGTAGGCGCCCACCACCACGATCAGGAACGGCCAGCCGCCCTCCACCAGCAGCCCCAGATAGGAGTTGTGGAAGAACATGGACACGTTGTCCAGCTCCACGAATGCTGTGGAGAGGCCCTGGCCGAAGAACGAGGTGTCGGCCACCTTCTCCGCGGACGCCTGCTGGATCTCGGCCCGGAACCAGTCCGTGCCGGTGCGGTCTCCGAAGATGCCGAGGTCGGCCAGGTTCTCCTCGGCCCAGCTGACGAACCAGCCCATGACGACGGCGAGTGCCATACGGAGGACCCGCCCCAGGTAGGGGCTCACGAGGATCCACACGACGGCGCAGAGCAGACCGGCCATCGAGGTCCGCGAGCCGGTGAGGAACGTCAGGGCGGAGCCGGCGCCCAGCACGAGGAGCTTGGGGCCCATGCGCTGCATGGTGGCCACGAGCAGCACGGGCAGGAGCGCATAGAAGAGGCCGGAGACGTTCTTGTCCCCCAGGAACCCGGTGAGGTAGCCGCCGTAGGTGTCCGGGGCCAGGCCCGCGTAGAAGAGGGGCACGTTGATCAGTGCTCCGGCCGTCATCCCGTAGAGGACGCCCTTGATGTCGATCCTCTCGCTGGCGATGGCGTAGATCAGCAGGATCAGGAGCGTGATCCTCGTGGCGCGACGCGTGGGGTCGAGGTCGTTGTGCACGGTCACCGCGACGAGATACGCCACCAGGGCCAGTGCGACGAGGGCCAGCACGCCGTAGTGGGAGAGGTCCCGGCGGGGCTGCCGGAATGAGGCGAGGAGCAGCAGAAGGATGGCGGAGAACTCCGCGAACGGGATCGGCAGGCCGGGAGCGGTGAACGCATCCATCACCAGGCCGATGGCCAGCACGGCCTCGAACAGCCGCGGTGAGGCCGGCGTGACCAAGGGGTTCCACGGAGAGCGGGTCCACGCGGCCTGACCGTCCGGGACGAGGCCGAGTGAGGCGTGACGCCTGGCAGGCCGGGCCTCGGGTGGCACCACGGCCCTCACAGCGCGGGCAGCCGTCCGGTCACGGGGCGTGCTCGAGCGCATGGTGCGGAACCTTTCGTGGACGCCGGGCGATACTCGGCTCAGCGTAGCGCGGTGGCGTGCCTCGTCCTCGGGCCCGGCAGACCGCACGGCGGGTGTTGGTACCGTGGACCTGTGCGTTTCCTGGCCACAACGGCCCGCGCATCCCCGTCCATGACCCCCGAGGTGCTCCGTGACGATCGTCGACTTCTTCCGCCTCCTGCGCGCCAACCTCCTGCTGCTCCTGGCAGCAGCCCTTGTGGGGGGTCTGTTGGGTTGGGGCTACTCCGCACTGCAGCCCCGGATCTACGCATCCGAATCTCAGGGGTTCCTCGCCGCCCGGGCTGCAGATCAGAGCCTCATCACCAGCAACCTGCCCGCCGAGAGCCGGGCTCAGGCCTACGTCGCCCTGATCAACAGCGAGGCCGTGCGTGAACGCGTGGCACAGGACACGGGGCAGGACGGCGACGGCTCGCTCTCCGCGGTGCTCGTCCCCGAGTCCAGCATGATCAAGGTGACCGCCACCTCGACCGATCCCGAGACCGCCGCGCAGCTGGCGAACAGTGCACTGCAGGCGACGGCGGACGTGGCGGCGGACGTGGACAAGAACAGCCCGCTGGAGGTCGTGCCGCTGTCCGATGCCCGCGTGCCCTCTGCCCCCGTGAGCCCTGACACCCGGCGCAACGTCCTCTTGGGCGCGGTGGCCGGACTGGGTGCGGGACTCGCCATCGCCGTGCTCCGTCGTCTCCTGGACGTGAAGGTGCGCAGCCGCGCCGACGTGAAGGAGATCACCGGCGCCGGCGTCATCGGGGCCGTCCCGGAGAACGCGTCCCTGACCCGCACGGGCGAGGAGGCCGTGGACCTCGACCCCCGGGCCGGCGAGGCCATCCGGGCGCTGCGCACCAATCTCAAGTTCGTCTCCGTCGACGAGCCGCCGCGCGTCGTCTCGTTCACGAGCGCGGACCCCTCCGAGGGCAAGTCGACGGTCGCGTCGAACCTGGCCCGCGCCCTGGCCCTGGCCGGCGAACGGGTGCTCGTGGTGGACGCCGACCTGCGGCGGCCCCGGCAGCACGACCTCTTCCAGGTGGCGGGCGACGTGGGCCTGTCCGAGGTGCTGGCCGGTGAGGTGCAGCCGGACGACGCCCTCGCGGCGACCGGCATCCCGAACCTCACGCTGCTTCCCGCCGGCCGGACGCCCCCGAACCCGTCAGAGTTGTTGGGCTCGAAGCGCATGCGGGCCCTGCTGAAGCTGGCGTCGGAGGACTTCTTCGTCATCGTCGACTCCCCTCCCCTGCTGCCCGTCACGGACGGTTCCCTTCTGGCCACGGCCGTGGACGGGACGGTGCTCGTGGTGCGTCAGGGGCGGACCCGCAAGGACCACCTGGAGGCGGCTGTGGAGAATCTCGCCGCGGTGGACGCGCATCTGCTGGGCGTCGTCATGAACGGCGTCGCGCGCTCCCAGCGCGGCGGCGGCTACTCCTATGGCTATGGGTACGAGAGCACGTACCACAAGTCCCACGAGAAGTACCTGAAGGGAACCGGCGCGGCCGGCAAGGGCGGAAAGAAGTCCCGTCGGGCCGCACGCGCGAAGAAGGGCTGACGCCAGTCCCCTTCACGCGCTGGGGCCCCGCACCTTCCGGTGCGGGGCCCCACTACGTCTGTTCGCGCCGGCCAGTGCTGGCTGCGGCCCCGTCGATCACGGCGCGCGCTCCCTCGCCTGGGCAACCCCGGCAGGACGCCACCCGCACGACGGGGGCGGGTGGCCCGGTTCAGCTGCTCAGCTGCTGCAGATTTGCTGTGGCTTCGGCGTCCGGCGTGACCGCCATGCGCCCCTGAGCGCCGGGAACGTAGGGTCCGCTCGGCCCGTTGCGGCGTTCGAAGCTGAGTGTCATCGGCTGCTGCGGCCCGGTGGGCCCGTCCGGGTCCACGACGATCTCCCGGTACGTCCAGTAGTCCAGGGGCAGGCAACGGAAATTCTCCGACATGGAGAACTCGGCGGCCTTCACATGGAAGGTCTCGAGGTAGAGCCGCCCGTCACTCTTGACGTTGGCCGGATTGATGGTGCCGGTGTACGTCCAGGTATAGGGGGTGTACTCGAAACCGTCGGCCTTGGTCTGCGGCCTACCCGTCTCAGGACGCCCCCACTTCGCGGAATGCCCCGTGGCCGTCTGCCAGGTGATCGGGTTCTGCTTCACGTGGTTGCCGCGCACCCAGTAGACGAGCTTGGCGTTGCTGTAGCTGGCGTCCTTGGAGACGTCGTAGAGGTAGAGCCCGAAGGGCGCACCGTCGGGAGTGGTGCCCGGGTTGGAGGGCGCCGAGTTCACCTCGAGAGAATAGCGGCAACCGCCATGATTAGTCGGCGAGTTCAGCACCCAGCCGTTGATGCCGGGATCCTTGCGCAGCGAAGCGGCGAAGGACGGTGCCGCCGAGACCATGGCGACGGCGGGGACGGACCAGGCCAGACCGGTGGCGACGGCGCGCCGGCCCGGGCCTGACGCGGGGGTGGAAGCGGAGCGAGCAGTCATGAGGGGCCTTTCGGGGAGACAACGCGTGCCTGATTCAGGAGGACTACGTGTGCCTGATGTATTTCCGCTGTGCAGACACGTCCAGGGCAAGAGTATCAGCGTGTGCCACCCGTCATTTCTGACAGGTGGTCTCGTAGCCGTTCGCGCTGGTCCGGGGCGGTGTAGCCGACGGCGGCCAGGGGTCCGAGGTCGAGGGCGCTGTTGGTCGGCCGCGGGGCCACGCCCTCCTTGCCGGCCATGTACGCGGCGGTGGTCGTGGCGGAGACGCGCCCGGCGTCGTGGCCGGTGTCCTCGAAGACCCACCGGGCGACGTCGTGCCAGGTGACCACGTCGCCGCTGTTGGTCATGTGGAACGTGCCCGTGGGCGCGTCCGTGGTGACCAGGTGCAGCAGGGCGTCGGCGAGGTCGTCGGCGAAGGTGAGGCGGCCGTGCTGGTCCGCGACGACGGCCGGGTCGATCCCGCGCTCGGCGAGGGAGGCCATGGTGGCCACGAAGTTCTTCCCCTCCCCGATCACCCAGGAGGTGCGCACGATCCAGTGCCGCGGCACGGTGCGCACCGCGGCCTCGCCGGCGGCCTTCGACTGGCCGTAGACGCCCAGCGGCGCGAGCGGGTGGTCCACCGGGTGCTCCTGCCCCACGGGGAGGGCGCCGTCGAACACGTAGTCCGTGGAGACGTGCGCCAGGGGGACGCCGGCCTCGGTGCAGCGGCGCGCGAGCTCGGCGACGGCGGTCGCGTTGACGGCCCACGCCTGGGCCCTCCCCTCGGGCGTCTCGGCGGCGTCCACCGCGGTCATGGCGGACGCGTTGACCACGGCGCGCAGGCCGCGGAAGTGCTCCCGCGGCCAGGACGCCGGATCGGTCATGTCCCACGTGTCCCGGCCATGGGCCTCGACCGGGATCCCCGCGGCCTCGGCGCGGGCCACGAGGGCACGGCCGAGCTGGCCGCCGGCGCCGAGCACGAGGATCGGGGCGGGCGGCATGGGGGTGACGTCCGCGAGCATCGGGTGGGCGCGGTCCTTGGCCGAGAGCTCGGCGTCCTCGAGCGGGATGGGCCAGGCGATGGCCGCCGTCGGGTCCGCGAGGTTGAGGAACGTGTACCGGCCCTGCGCGTCGGCGGACCAGTGGTCGTTCACCAGGTAGGTGTAGGCCGTGTCCGGCTCGAGCGTCTGGTAGGAGTTGCCCACCCCGCGCGGCACGAAGACGGCCTTCTCCGGGCCGAGCTCCACGGTGGCGACGGCGCCGAAGGACGGCCCTTCGCGCAGGTCCACCCAGGCGCCGAAGATCCGGCCGTGGGCGACGGCCACGTACTTGTCCCACGGTTCGGCGTGGATGCCGCGGGTGGTGCCGACGGCGTCGTTGAAGGAGATGTTGTTCTGCACCGGGGCGAGCGCGGCCAGGCGGGGGTGCTCGGCGGCGAGGGCGCGGATCTTCTCCCGCTGCCAGTTCTCCTTGAACCAGCCGCGGTTGTCCCCGTGGACGTCGAGGTCGAGGACGAGCAGGCCGGGGATGGCGGTCTCGGTGATGCGCATCAGCGGTGCCCCCTCACTGGCCCTGGGCGCGGTAGGTGGCCTCGACGGCGGCCTTGGCCGGGCGCCACCAGGCCTCGTTCTCGCGGTACCAGCGGACCGTGTCCGCCAGACCGGCGCGGATGTCCGTGAACTGCGGCTCCCAGCCGAGCTCGGTGCGCAGGGCGGTGTTGTCGATCGCGTAGCGCAGGTCGTGGCCGGGGCGGTCGGCGACGAGGTCGTAGTCGTCCGTGGGGCGGTCGAAGAGCTCGAGGAGGATCTCCACGATCTCCTTGTTGTTCCTCTCGCCGTCCGAACCGATCAGGTACGTGCGGCCGATCTCGCCGCGTTCGAGGATGCGCAGCACGGCCGAGGAGTGGTCCTCCGTGTGGATCCAGTCCCGGACGTTGACGCCCTGGCCGTAGAGGCGGGGGCGGACGCCGTCGATCAGGTTGGTGATCTGGCGCGGGATGAACTTCTCGATGTGCTGGTACGGGCCGTAGTTGTTGGAGCAGTTGCTCAGCGTGGCCTGCACGCCGAAGGAGCGGACCCACGCGCGCACCAGGTGGTCCGAGCCGGCCTTCGAGGCCGAGTAGGGACTGGAGGGGTTGTACGGGGTGGTCTCGGTGAACTTCGCCGGATCGTCCAGTTCGAGGTCGCCGTAGACCTCGTCCGTGGACACGTGGTGGAACCGCTTGCCGTGCTTGCGCACCGCCTCCAGGAGGACGAAGGTTCCGACGATGTTCGTCTGGATGAACGGCGAGGGATCGTTCAGCGAATTGTCGTTGTGGGACTCCGCCGCGTAGTGCACGACGGCGTCCGACTCGGCGACCAGGCGGTCCACCAGGGCCGCGTCGCAGATGTCCCCGACCTCGAGAGTGACGCGGTCCTCCGGCAGGCCGGCGAGGTTCTCCCGGTTGCCGGCGTAGGTCAGCTTGTCCAGGACGACGACGTCGTGCTCCGTCTCGCGGACGAGGTGATGGACGAAGTTCGAGCCGATGAAACCGGCGCCGCCGGTGACGAGGATGCGCATGGGTCCAGGGTAGCGATCCCTGCCTGTTGCCCCTCACCTCCGGTCACGGGCCGGTTGCTGCCCAACCGCCAGGTATGTCTCGCACAACATGCCAATGAGGTCGAAGCTGATGAGCGCGACCGTCGTTCATCCCTCGGCCAAAGAATATCGGCGCGACCACCTGACGCCCCGGTCGCAACTCATCGCCGATGTATCCGCCCCAATATGAGAACGTAGAATTCGGCACGATGAGCCGTGGAGCGTGGACGAGCGCTTGAAGGTCTTCGACCACTCCGCCGTCCATCAGACTCACCGGAGCGATGTCATCCAGAACGGGCCGGAGATTCTGCGCGCACCAGAACAGGTCGTCTGAGACGATCACCAACCGAGTCGGCGTGCCGGCTTCCGCGATCGCCTCCTCGACGGCCTGCAGGGTGTAGGCCACCGTGTTCATGCCGTACTCGGACTGGTGGGGTGTTCCGAAGTAGTCTCCGCGTCGGACATTCACCACCAAATCCCCGCCACGTACCCATTCCGGGGCGCGGAGCACAGGCGACTCCGGCAAAAGCATTTCGCGGATGTACGGGCCCAACTCCCCCGGATCGAAACCGACGTCGGGATTCCGCGATTCAGACCGCCACGGGAGTTCGCGGCGATCTGTCATCCGCACCTCCGACCGCTCGATGAAGAGAGATCTCCGGAGCATCGGGAACATCTCGACCGATTGACGCCGGGACGCGTGAAGCAGAACTCGTCGCTCACGGCCCGAAAAAGCCCACAGGCCTACGTATAGGAGGTTGCCCAGCCTCATGAACTCCGGCGTCCACGCCACGCGCCGCCCCCGTCGGACGACCTTCGCAACAGACGACTTGACGATACCGATTGTCCCCACAGCTTGATCGTACCTTCACCCAATCTGGGTGTGTTCGCCATCCGCGGAGTCGTAGGGTGACGTCAACCGCGCCCGTCACATGGAAAGAGGTGTGCCATGGACCAACAGCCCACTCTCACCGTCGTCATCCCCTGTTACCGCAGTGGCGTAGGGCTGACCTGGCAGCTCGAGTCACTTATCCATCAGCGTTCGGCCCCCCGCCGGGAGATCCTCCTCTGTGACAACGGCGCCAACCCGGGGCTGGCGGACCGCGTGCGGGACCTCGGAATCCTCCCGAACGACGTCACCATCCGAGTCATCGACGCCACCGACCACCGCGGCGCGGCCTACGCCCGCAACCGGGGCATCGCCGAGGCGCAGGCAGACCTGCTCGCCTTCTGCGACGATGACGACCTCGTCCACCCCGACTGGTGCCGCCTGGCCGTCGACCTCCTCGCGGATCACCCCGTGGTGACAGGCGGCATCGTGGTGATGGACGACATCGAGATGGCGAAGCTGGACCCTGCGGAGCGACGCGCAGTGCTGGAGGAGCGGACAATCGCAGCCCCCGTGCGCCCGGCCGGACGCGGTTCCCTCGGGCCGGCGCTCATGGGAGGGAACTTCGCCGCGCGCCGGGGCGCACTCCTCGCGGTGCGCGGCTTCGACGCGGCCCTAACCTTGGGCGGAGAGGACAACGACCTCGCCTACCGGCTCGACCGGGCCGGGGTCCCGGTGGTGGATGCCGGAGGGATGTCCATCATCTACGCCCGTCCCTCCGCCCTGCGGGACCGGGTGCGCGTGCGTCGACTCGCCGGACGGGCCCTGGTGGAGGCCACCTCGGCGCGTGAGGCATGGACACAGGCCGCCGAGCTGCGCCGGCCACCAGTCGCCGAGCTGGCCAGAGCCGGAGGCGCCCTCGCGGCCATGGCGCTGGGCGCGAAGAGGCGGGACTGGGCCGGGGCCGCCGACCGCGCCGCGACCGCCTGGGGCCTGACCCAAGGGTGGGTGCACCGGCGTCTCCTGGGTCGGCGGGCGCCGTCATCTGTCGGCCTGGGCCTTGAGCAGGAGGCTCAGGCGTCAGAGGGGTCGAACTCGTCGTCCGGGATCGCCCGCCACTGAGGCAGCAGCAGGGGCGATTCACCGCGGGCGTAGAGCCGGGTGAAGTGCAGCGGGGCCTGGACTGACCGGGCGCGCACCTGCGGCGGCAGCGCACTGGAGAGGTAGCCGCCCCAGTAGGAGAACGTGGAGTTCGCCAGGATCAGGTGGCGCCCCCCAGCGATCTGCGCCAGGTCGTCGAACATGTCGTGCGGTCCGGGGAGGGTGTGCACGGAGGCGTGGTCGGCCAGGAATCCGAGGTTCCGTTGGCACCAGTCGACGTCGTCCGAGACCAGGACGATCCGCTCGAGGTCTGCCTCGGGAACGCGGGAGACGGCGGCGCGGACGTAGCCGGGGATGTCGAACCCGTAGTTGGCCCGGTGCACCGGATCGGAGTAGTAGTCACCCCGGCGCACGTTCACGACGACGGCCCCGCGGTCTACCTGCTTCAGACGCGCCTGAAATCCGTTGCTCGTCAACAACCTCTCGCGCGTGAAGTCCAGGAGGTCACGAAAGAACCAGTCCTGGTAGGTCTGCTGGCCCCACTCGACCGTGCGCTCTTGCCGGAAGGACACATCGTCTTCCCGCACCGTGAGATCCCTGAGGGCGGGGAACTCTGTCAACCACGGCTCCATCGTGGGCTTGTAGCGCACCAGCCACGGACGTCCCGTTTCCCGGCGGCGCGCCCAGGCCGTGGCCCACAGGTAGAGGAAATTGCCACCGTTCATCGGCTCTGCCCCCCAGATCACTGGAGGGTCGGCGCGGCGCACCGTGGCCAGCACGCCGGCAGCAATGTCCTGGGGCGTCCTCATCCTCATCAGGCTTCGCATGGGTGGCCTCCTCAATTCCGCCGCCACAACAGACGTACTCGACCTCAGCGTACTGGCGAGGACCTCGCCCCCGACTGGATCGCGCGACGCCTAGGCTGGCCGTATGACCATCGACGTCCTCTACGTCCGTCCCGGCGGCAGCGGCTGGGGTCCCGTCGACGTCCTCGCGCGCCTGGCCGCCCGCCTGCTCGACGGCCGACTGGTCGAGGTCGAGGACCGCGGCGCCGCCTCGTGGGCCCAGCGCGCGTCCGTGCTCCTGCCGCGCGGCCGGCGGGCCCGCGGGCGCCGCCTCCTGGTGCTCGCCGGCAACCCCGCCGCCCTCGCCCTGGCCGCGCGCCGGGACCTGTGGTGGCCCGGGCACGAGTCCACGGCGGCCTGGATCGTCGACTCGTTCTGGACCGACCGGATCGCCGGGATCGCCCGGCACCGGCCCCACTTCGACCGACTGTTCGTGACGGACCCGGACCTCGTCGATGAGTGGAGCGCGCTGACCGGCCGCCCCGTGGACGCGCTGCCGTGGGGTTCGGACACCCTCGCCGTCGCCGCCGACGACGGCCCCCGCCCGGTCGACCTGCTGCGTCTGGGCCGCCAGCCGGAAGCCTGGGACGACGACGCCCGCACCGCCCGCGAGGCGCAGGACCACGGCCTCGTGTTCCGGGGCCGGCCGCCGTCGGCGCCCGATCCGCTGCAGAACCAGGAGGCCGTCCGCACCGCGCTGGCGCAGGCGCGCCTCGTCCTCGCGTTCTCCAACCTCGTCAGCCCTGCGCCGTACACGCACCCGACCCGCGACTACCTCACGGGCCGGTGGACGGACGCCCTCGCGGCGGGATGCCGTGTGGCCGGCGTCGCCCCGCGGTCCGCGGCCACGCTCCTGTGGCCGGAGGCCACGCTCGAGGTCTCGCCCGACTCCCGCGCCGAGGCCTGGCCCGTGCTCGCGGAGGCCGCCGCCGCCTGGACGCCGGAGCGGGCCGCCGAGCAGCGGCGCCGGGCCCGCCGGGAGCTGGACTGGCGGCTGCGCCTGCAGCGGCTCTGCACCGCGATGGGTTGGCCCCTCCCCCCGACCCTCGACGCGGAGCTGGCCGCCCTGGGCTGAACGTCGTCCGCCCCGGACCGCACCCGTCTGACCCTCCGGCCCGCCCCGACACCGCCCTCCCCGCCGCACCCGACAGGAGACCCGATGCCCTCCCCCCTCGGCCTCGCCCGCCAGGCCAAGCACCGCCTGTTCCTCCTTCGCCGGGCCCGGGAGGTGGTCCGCCAGGCGGCCGCCGTCCGCGGATCGGAGCGGTTCGCCCGCGAGTACGCCCTCGCCTCGGCCGGGTTCGACCTGCCGGAGCTGCCGGCGATGTCCGGCCCGTGCGCCGTCGCGATGGTCCGCGACGAGGCGGACGTGATCGAGCGCTCCGTGCGCCACCTCGCGGAGCAGGGGATCCCGCACATCGTCGTCGTGGACAACGGGTCGAAGGACGCGACGCCGGGCATCCTGCGCCGGCTGGCCGGGGAGATCCCGGGGCTCGTCGTCGGCGCGGACCGGGAGCCGGCCTACGTGCAGTCGGCCAAGATGACCCGGTTGGCCGACCTGGCCTCCGCCGCCGGCGCCACGTGGGTGGTCCCGTTCGATGCGGACGAGCTCTGGTTCGGCGCCGAGGGCACGCTCGCCGAGGCCCTGGCCCGCACCGACGCACCCGTGCTGCGCGCCGTCATGCACAACGCGTTCCCGGCGGCGGACGGCTCCGGCCCGATGCTGGACACGACCGCGCACTTCGACGTCAAGGTCGCGTTCCGCCCGCGCTCCGGGGCCGTCCTCGAGATGGGCAACCACGAGGTCCTGCGTCCGGGCGTCCGCGCGGAGGGCCTGCGGATCCTGCACCTGCCGTGGCGCTCCTTCGAGCAGTTCGCCCGCAAGAGCCGCACCGGCGCGCAGGCGATCGCGCTCGCCGACACCTCCGAGGACAAGGCGTACCACTGGCTCCGGCTCGGGGCCCTCGACGACGACGCCCTGCGCGCCGCCTGGGAGGCCCTCCTGGCCGGGCAGCCGCTCACGGACGCGGCCTGGTACCCGCGCGGCACGCTGCGCCCGCTGCGCGCGGACGCCCCAACCCGCTGGGACGAGGTCTGAGCCTCAGCGCGTCTCGGGCGGCCGCCGGGCCTCCCACGCGGAGCGGACCATGTCCTCGACCGTGTGGCGGTTCTCCCACCCGAGGTCGCGCGCGGCCAGGGAGCCGTCCGCCACGATGCGCGCGGGGTCCCCGGGACGGCGCGGCTCCACGACCGGGTCGACGTCGCGCCCGGTGACCCGGCCGACGGCCTCCATGATCTGCCGGACTGACGTGCCGGCCCCGGAGCCGAGGTTGTAGACCGGGGCCAGGGCGCGGCCCTTCGCGAGCGCCCGGGCGGCGGTCACATGGGCCCTGGCGACGTCGGCCACGTGGACGTAGTCCCGCACGCACGTGCCGTCCGGCGTGGGGTGGTCGGTGCCGAACAGCCGCGGGCGCTCGCCGCGGTCCAGGGCGCGGAACACGAGCGGGAAGAGGTTGTGGGGGCTCATGTCGGGCAGCGCCAGATCCGCGGAGCCGACCACGTTGAAGTAGCGCAGGCTCGTGTGCCTCAGTCCCGTGGCCCGGCCCTGGTCCGCGAGCAGCCACTCCCCGATCAGCTTGCTCTCCCCGTAGGGGGACTCCGGGGCGGTGGGGGTGGCCTCGGTGACCCGGTCATCATGTGGCGTGCCGTAGACGGCCGCGGACGAGGAGAACACAAGGCGGCGAATACCGGCACGGTCCATCGCTTCCAGGACGCTCATCGTGCCCTGGACGTTGACGCGGTAGGTGTGGAGAGGCATCCGCACGGATTCGCCCGCGAACTTGTAGCCGGCCACGTGGATGACCCCCGTGGCGTCATGGTCCCGGAGGAACTCGGCGAGACGATCCGTCTCCAGGATGTCGGCCTGGAGGAACGGCACGCGGGCGGGCACGACATGTGCATGCCCGGTGGACAGGTCGTCCACCACCGCCACCGACAGACCCTCATCACTGAGGGCCCGGACCACGTGAGCGCCGATGTACCCGGCCCCGCCGGTCACCACCCAGGTCATGCCACGGTCCCGCCGTCGGAGCCGGGACGTCGGGTGCGGAGGAGGGCCGGGCGGCGGTAGCGCGCCATGCCCTCGAGCGCCCCGACGTGGGCACCGACGGTGTACGCCCAGGCGAGGGCCCGCCCGCGGTCGCGCCGAAGGAACGGCCACATCGGCATGTGTCGCGAAATCGCGGAGACCGACGCCTTCACGCTGGGGCCGCTCATTCCCCGGTCTCGGTACCGCGTCCACAGATACATGCGACCACGCTGTTGGTTTCGTTGCTGCCGGAAAATCGCGGCAGGAGTCGTCCGAAGGCGGTAGTACACGACCGCACCGGCAGCCTGAACGACGGCGAAACCAGCTTCCTGAGCCCGCCAGACGAAGTCGGTCTCCTCCGACCCACCGGGATACGCGGGATCCATGCCGCCGAGTTCGAGGTAGTCATCTCGGCGGATGGCAAAGTTGTTGCCCGGGACCGTCGCAAGGTAGCCGGCGAATCCGTCGGAGGCCGCCTCTATTCGAGGGGTGTCCTCGGTGTCGTGGAGATCCTGTGCCGGGTCAATCCGATAGGCCGCCAAGACGTCCACATCATTGAATCGACTGTGCTCCAGGACGCCGCGGGCGACCAGCTGAGGCCCCGAGGTGACGGCCCGGTAGAGCTCACCCACCCAACGATCGCCGACAAAGCCATTGGCGTCGCAGAACAACACCACAGGGCCTCGGGCCAGACGTGCCCCGACATTCCTCGCGTGCGATGCGCTGGGGACACCGGATGCGTCGACAACCCGGACCTGGAACGGTGCCGGGTGAGAGAGGGCGATCTGCGCGGTCCGGTCGGAGCTGCCATTGTCGGCCACGACGACCTCGAAGAGCGGGGCGTCACACTGGGCGGCGAGAGAATCGAGCTGCTCGGCGATCCGCCCCTCAGCATTGCGGGCCGGGATGACCACGCTGGCCGCGAGGACCTCTTCGCTGTTCTCCCGGGCCCCTGCCGCGTCTGCCTGTGGGAACGGAGACGAATCAGCTCGCCTGTAGCCCAGCCCGATCTGCGGTTGGGGGCCGCGTCTCATCCACCGGTACTCCACACGACCCGCCGCAGCTCCGGCCGCGGTCTGCGCGCGAAGCCGCACCCCTTCCCAGTCCGGAGTCTTGCAGCCGAGGGTCATCAGGGCAGCGCTGGCCCCCGTTCGTACGAATTCCACCCACGGGTTGGGGAAATGGGACTGCCGCCCGAGCTCGTATCGAGTGGTGACGAGGCTGTGAGCCTTGGCCGATTGGCGAACCAGGCGGGTCCGGAACCGCATGTCCCACTTGCCTCGGTAAGCGATCCGGACGGCTGCGGCCTCGTCCACGCGGATGCCCTTGAGGTGCGCTCGCACGCCGAAGTCGTTGTCTTCATAGACGGCTCCCAGGGAGTGATCGAATCCACCGACCCGTTCGAACACCTCCCGCGTCACACCGAAGTCTCCCCCCCCCCCCCCCCCATCAGCACGGGAAACGCGTTCCGGAGATCCCCTGGCACCGGCGCATGCCATTCATCGCTGTCATCGAAGGCGCGCCGGGCGCCTTCGACGCCCTCGCGCATCTGCTCATCGGTCATGAACGGTGCGCCGCCGGACCAGAGGTCCAGGATTCGAAGGCCCGAGCGCCGTTGCGCACCCACCACCGGGACACCACATCGTCGGCGTCGGCGAACATGAGGAGATCCGCGTGAGCATGCGCCGCCCCCACATTTCGTGCGAATCCCGGGCCTTGGTGCTCGGGTGCGCTCACCAGACGCAATGGGTATGAGACCTCCCGAGCCAGCCGGTGGACCACGGAGGCAGTTCCGTCGGTGGAGGCGTTGTCCACGACGACGACCTCGTAGGAAGGAGCTCCGCTCTGGGCATCCAGGGCCTCCAACTGCAGAAGGAGGAAGCGCTCTGCGTTGAACGCGGGGATGATCACGCTGATTTCTGGCAGCGCGCTTGTCTGGCTCACATCTCGATCCTATCCCGGTAGGGTGCCCGGTAGACACGCACTCACCGAGCGTTGAAGGGACGTCGAAGTCGCGTATGAAAGGCATCATCCTCGCCGGCGGCACCGGCTCCCGCCTGCATCCCATCACCCATGCCATCTCGAAGCAGCTCGTGCCCGTCTACGACAAGCCGATGATCTACTACCCGCTGTCCACGCTCATCCTGGCCGGAATCAGCGACATTCTGGTGATCACCACCCCGCACGACGCGGAACAGTTCCAGCGGCTCCTGGGCGACGGCTCCCAGTTCGGGATCTCGCTCAGCTACGTCCAGCAGCCCTCCCCCGACGGCCTGGCACAGGCGTTCATCCTGGGAGAGGACCACATCGGCGACGAGCATGTCGCGCTCGTCTTGGGGGACAACATCTTCTACGGCCCCGGCATGGGCCAGCAGCTGCGCCGTCACGCCCAGGTCGACGGTGCCACCGTGTTCGGCTACTGGGTGGTGGACCCCAGCGCCTACGGCGTGGTGGAGTTCGACGACGCCGGCAAGGCCATCTCACTGGAGGAGAAGCCCGCGGAGCCGAAGAGCAACTATGCGGTGCCGGGCCTGTATTTCTACGACAACGACGTCGTCGAGATCGCGAAGAGCCTCAAGCCGTCGGCGCGCGGCGAGCTGGAGATCACCGACGTGAACCGCACCTATCTGGAACGCGGCACCCTCAACGTGGAGGTCCTCCCCCGGGGCACCGCATGGCTGGACACCGGCACCTTCCATGACCTGAACGACGCGTCCGCCTTCATCCGCACCATCGAGTCCCGTCAGGGCCTCAAGGTCGGCTCCCCCGAGGAGGTCGCCTGGCGTGAGGGCCTTCTCACCGACGACGAGCTGCGCGAGCGCGCCGAGCCGCTCGTGAAGTCGGGGTACGGACGGTACCTCCTGGAGCTGCTCGAGTCCGGGCGGTGAGCGCGCAGGACCGGGCCGGGCGGGGCCGGCCGGAGACCGTTCCCGAGCCGTCCGACGGCGCGAGCGTCCGGCACGTCGTCTTCGCCTGCCGCTCCACGGCCCTGGCCGGGGGCATCACGACGGTCGTCGACGAGCTGGCGGCCGAGTTCGTACGGCGGGGCCTGACGGTCTCCTACCTGTCGATCCACCCGCCCTCCGGAGCGCCGCGCGTCCCTGGGCCGGTGTTCGAGGTCGACCGGTTCCGGCACTGGACCGCGGACCATCCCCTGGCGGCGGACCACCCGGGACCGCTCGGGGCGAAGCTGGCGGTCAAGACGGTTCTCACCCCGCTGTGGCGGCGGTGGCGGTCCCGGCGCCTCCGCCGGCACCTCGCGCGGTTCGGCGGGGACACGGCGATCGTCTTCGCGAACCCCGACACGCTGACCTGCCTCAGCGAGGCCAGCCACGTCCGGCCCGAGGCGGACGCCCCGTTCCTTGTGGCCCACGTCCACACCAGTCCGGAGGGCCTGGAGCAGATGGGTTGGGACGTCCCCTTCCCGGCCCTCGACGTGGTCGATGCCGTGGTGGCCCTCCACCCGTCCTACATGCAGCCGATCGCCGACACGCAGGGCGTGCCCGTGGGCGCCATCCCGAACCCGAGCGGCACCGTACCCGCGGCCGCGCCGCGGGAGGACGCAGACGGCAGGAGGCGGATCGTCTCCTTCGGACGTCTGTCTGCCGAGAAGCGCGTTGATCTGGCGATCCGGGCGTTCGACGCCCTCGCGGCGGACGTGCCCGACATCGTGCTCGAGATTTGGGGCACCGGGAACCAGGAGGAGGCCCTCGCCCGCCTGGCCGACGAGTCGACCCACCGGGACCGCATCCGCTTCTGCGGCTGGTCAGACGACCCGGCGGCCGTATTCACGGGCGCAACGCTGCACCTCGTCGCCTCCGACTTCGAGGGCCTCTCGATGTCGACGGTCGAGGCCCTGCGCTGCGGCGTCCCGACTGCTGGCCGGCCTGTGTCCGCCGGGCTGTCGGACATCCTTTATCAATGTGGTGTCCCACTCCCCAGCGCCGATCCCTCCAAGATCGCGGACGCCCTCCAGGCCCTCCTGGACAGCCCGGACCGGCTCGCCGGGCTGGTCGAGGCCTGCGGGCGCGTCGGCGCGGACTTCGAGCCCTCGATCGTCGCGGACGTGTGGCTCGACCTCTTCTCCGCGCGCGACATCACCGCCATCCCCCACGCCCGCCCCCGCGCGGCAACCGCGGCATCTTGAGCGATAGCTGTATCGACTACCACGTGCGCATCCGCGCACAGGCGGCCCTCACTCCAACGCGCCCGGCATGCGCCGCGTCGAGTACGACCGTCTGCGTCAGTGCCCGAACGCCAGCGAACGGGGCACGTCTGTGAGAGTGGCGATTCGCTCCCGCGTCGCTTCATAGCCGCGTCCGGTGAGGTGGACTCCGTCACGACGGAGCTTGCCCGGTGAGGAAAGCGCCTCGGTCGGATCCCACCATTCGTCCCCAGCAGCGTCTGGGAGCCCATCGAACTGCCCTGCCGCGTACGTGTCATACGCCGGACGGCGTGAAGCGCACTGGGTTTCGTTCCGATCCAACTGAAGGAGAATCGGAACATGCCCAAGAAGTTCAGCCCCGAGCTGCGTGAGCGCGCGATCAGGATGGTCCTGGAACGCCAAGCCACGCAGGGAGGGCCTCGTTCGCATTCCATCCGAGCCATCGCCCCGCAGGTCGGAGTCGGTGAAGAGACGCTGCGGATGTGGTGCCATCGCCACGGCCACGAGGTAGCACCAGTGCCTGCTGGCGAGAGTCCGGCCGAAGAGATCCGCAGGCTCAAGCGAGAGCTTGCCGAGGCCCGGCGGGCGAACGAGATCCTCAAGGCCGCCTCGGCTTTTTTCGCCAGGGAACTCGACCGCCCCACGACGAGATGATCGCGTTCATCGACGAACACCGCGATCGTTTCGGGGTCGAGGCCATCTGCCGCACCCTTAGTGCGACAGCGTGTGGGTTCATCACCTCCCGGGCCTACCGTGCCGCGAAGACACGGCCCACCTCCGCGCGGGCGCTGCGAGATGCGATCCTCATCGAGGAATTCCGGCGGATCCACGCGGAGAACTACAGCGTCTACGGGGTCCGGAAGATGCACCACGCGATGGTCCGGGCCGGCTGGCAGATCGGCCGGGACCAGGTCGCCCGGCTCATGCGGGCCGCCGGTCTGCAGGGAGTGCGGCGGGGCCGCAAGCCGGTCACCACGAAGCCCACTGGCGAGCCGGATACCCGCCCTGACTTGGTGGAGCGGCAGTTCACCGCGGATGGCCCGCATCAGCTCTGGGTCGCTGACATCACCTACGTGCGCACGATCTCGGGGTTCTGCTATGTCGCTTTCATCACCGACGTGTACTCCCGGCGCGTCGTGGGATGGGCGGTCTCGGGCAGCCTGCACACCGCAGGCCTGCCCCTGCTGGCCCTGGAGCACGCGCTGGTCTCCACCGGCGCTACCCGCGGGCGGCAGGGCCTGATCCACCACTCGGACCGAGGCGCCCAGGGTGGATTCAATCGGTCGTCGCAACACCCTCTCGGAATCACTGGAGGTATGGGCGATGGCAAGCAAGGACTGGGCGAGGAAGATCAGTGACGTGCCCGAGGGGACACGTCGGCAGTGGAGAGCGGATCGGGCCTTGCGGGCCCCGATGCGCTCTCCTGGCAGGCCGCAGCCCTCACGGGAGGTCCAACGCCAGTTCTGGCGTGTGATCGCCACCGGTGTCACCACGGTCGAGGCATCCCTGACTGTGGGCGTGTCCTGGCCCGTCGGGGCGCGCTGGTTCCGTCACGCTGGCGGGATGACCCCGCTGTCCTTAGCCGAGCCCACCGGCCGGTATCTGTCCTTCGCTGAGCGTGAAGAGATCGCAATCCTCCATGCCCAGGGCCACGGGGTCCGTCAGATCGCACGCACGCTGGGACGTGATCCCGGCACGATCAGCCGTGAGCTGCGCCGTAACTGCGCCACTCGTTCCGGGAAGCAGGAGTACCGGGCCACGGTGGCGCAGTGGAAGGCCCAGGAAGCTGCCAGGCGGCCCAAGCCGGCGAAGCTGGCCACGAACCAGCGACTGCACGACTACGTCCAGGCACGCCTGAACGGGGTGGTCCTGGGCCCCGATGGCGTGGCCGTGCCGGGACCGGTCGGGCCCGGTTTCAAGGGGCGGAAGATGAAACCGCGCCGGGCGGACCGGCGGTGGTCCACGGCGTGGAGCCCTGAGCAGATCAGCCACCGGCTGCGCCTGGAGTTCCCGGATGATGTGTCCATGCGGATCTCTCATGAAGCGATCTATCAGTCCCTGTTCATCCAGGGGCGTGGGGCGCTCAAGCGTGAACTCGTCGCGTGCCTGCGTACCGGGCGGGCTCTGCGCGAGCCGCGGGCACGTACCCGGAACAAGCCCCAGGGCCACGTCACCGAGGACGTGGTGTTCAGCAAGCGCCCACCCGAGGCCGCTGATCGTGCTGTGCCCGGGCACTGGGAAGGGGACCTGATCATCGGGACCGAGCGTTCAGCGATCGGGACTCTGGCCGAGCGCAAGAGCCGGGCCACGATCCTGGTCCACTTGCCCCGCCTGGAGGGATGGGGTGAGCGGCCGCCGGTGAAGAACGGGCCGTCGCTGGGTGGGTACGGGGCTGAGGCGATGACCGCGGCCCTGATCAAGGCGATGGCGACGGTGCCGGAGCAGCTGCGTCAGAGCTTGACGTGGGATCGGGGCAAGGAGCTGGCCGGGCATGTCCAGTTCACGATGGCCACGGGCACGAAGGTGTTCTTCGCTGACCCCCACTCGCCGTGGCAGCGGCCGACGAACGAGAACACGAACGGGGTGCTGCGGCAGTACTTCCCCAAGGGCACGGACCTGTCGAGATGGTCGGCCGAGGACCTCGCAGCAGTCGCGTACACGCTGAACAACAGGCCCAGGAAGGTCCTGGACTGGAAGACTCCCGCGGAGGTCTTCGCCGAGCAGCTACGCTCGCTCTCAACGCACGGTGTTGCAACGACCGGTTGAACCCGCCCAGTACGTCAGCCTGGCCTACTCGGACGCGCTCATCACCGCCGGGGTGAGCGCCTCGGTCGGAACCGTGGGCGACTCT
>NZ_JBQPDO010000011.1:0-91376 GCF_052220525.1 Micrococcus sp. TCR-5 | reverse complement strand
ACTCCACCCCGGGCACGTCCAGGGCCGCGTCCCGCACAGCCCCGGTGGAGAACACGATCGCGTCGTAATGCCGACGCAGATCCGCCAGGCTCAGGTCCGTGCCGTAGTCCACGTTGCCCAGGAAACGGATGTCGCCGCGGTCCATGACCTTGTGCAGGGCGGTGACGATGCCCTTGATGCGCGGATGGTCCGGGGCCACCCCGTAACGGATCAGACCGAACGGGGCCGGGTACCGGTCGAACAGGTCGATGCTGACACGGAAGTCCCGCTCCTCCTTGGTCAGGATGTCCGCCGTGTACACCCCGGCGGGTCCGGCACCGATGATGGCGATGCGCAACGGGCGGTCAGGGCGAACGGTCACGGCGGGTGGGTCCTTTTCGACGACGGCGGGGCGCGCCGGCAGGACGCAGGGCGGGGCCCGGCGCCGGCGCGCGGGATCGACCCCCCAGTCTACCGCCGTGACCGGGAGGAACCTGGGTGAGAGTGCTCACCCGGACCGTACAGTGGTCCGCGTGAGCCCCTCCTCCCCCGCTGCCCGGCCCGGCGCGACCCCCGACGGCGCCGCCCCCGACACCGGTGCCCTGCCCACCGTCTCCCCTGCCCCGGACGACGACCCGCGCGGGCTGGCCCTCGGCTTCACCGCCTACTTCGTGTGGGGCCTGCTGCCGCTCTACATGGCGATGCTCGCGCCCGCCGGGACCCTGGAGATCGTGGTGGTGCGCATCGGCTTCGCCCTGATCTTCTGCCTGCTGCTGCTGACCGTGATGCGCCGCCTGCGCGAGCTGGGGACGGCGCTGGCCACGCCCGGCCGCTGGGGCACCACGGGTCTGGCCGCCGGGATCATCGCGGTGAACTGGCTGCTGTACGCGGTCTCGGTCACCACGGGCAACGTGCTCCAGGCCTCGCTGGGCTACTTCATGAACCCGCTGGTGAACGTCCTGCTCGGCGTGCTCTTCCTCGGGGAGCGGCTGCGGCGGGGCCAGTGGGTGGCCGTCGGGATCGCGGTGGCCGCCGTCGTCGTGATGTCCGCGGCGATGGGGCAGGTGCCGTGGATCGCGCTCGGGCTGGCCACCTCGTTCGGGCTCTACGGCTTCGTGAAGAAGCGCTTCCCCTCCCCCGTGCACGCAGTGACCGCGATGACCGCCGAGACCGTGGTGCTGATCCCCGTGTTCGTGGTGGGCAGCGTGCTGCTGGCGCAGGCCGGGCTGCTCACCACGGTCACCGAGGGGCCCGGCCACTTCTGGCTCATGGCCGGGCTCGGCGTGCTCACCGCCGTTCCGCTCATCCTGTTCTCGGCGGCGGCCCGCTCCCTGACGCTGACCACGCTCGGGATGCTGCAGTACACGGCGCCCATCCTGCAGTTCCTCGTGGCGGTCACGGTGCTCGGCGAGCAGATGCCCGCGGCCCGCTGGGCGGGCTTCGGGCTGATCTGGCTGTCCCTGGCGGTGTTCACCGTGGACCAGCTGAACGCCTCCCGCCTGCAGCGTCGGGCGGTCCGGGCCGGGCGGGGCGCGCACGCCTAGACTGACGACATGCCCGCCAAGCCCCCCGCCCCCGTGTACCTCCCGGCCTTCCAGCGGCTCGTCCCGGACCTGCTGGGCGACGCCTGGGCCGAGGACGACGGCCTCGCCCCCGCCGACGTCGACGCCCGGCTGGCCCAGTCCCCCGCGGCGGAGCAGCTCGGCGCCGGGCTCATGATCCCGGCTGCTCTCCGCGAGTTCTACCTCGCCCTGGGCAACTGCGGCGACCTCATGGAGACGGACCACTACGTGTGGGACCCCGAGGACCTCGAGGTGCGGGACGGCTTCCTCATGTTCCTGGAGGATGCGGACGAGACGGTCGTGTGGGGCCTGCCGGTGGACAACCTGGCGTTGCCGGACCCGCTGGTGTGGCGGCGCTCCGCCGGTGCCGACGCGCCCGAGGGCGAGTGGCAGGACGAGGGCGGCACCTTCAGCGAGTTCCTGACGGACCTGCTCGCGTGGACCTTCGAGGACCCCGAGGACGACGACGAGGGGCCGGACCGGTGACCGCGCCCGCCCCGGTCTCCCACGCCCCGGACGGCTACGTCTGCCCGTTCTGCGGGCTCGTGGCCGGCGACGTCTCCGACCCGGGCAACCGCTGCGAGCTCGGGGACACCGTCTACCAGGACGAGGACCTGATCGTGCTGATCGCCGTGGACGGGTTCGGCGACCACGAGGGCCACGCCATGGTCTGCCCGGCCGAGCACTACGAGAACCTCTACGACCTGCCCCCGCGCGTGCTGCAGCGCATCGCCCTGATGGCCCAGCAGGTGGCGCTGGCCATGAAGCGCGCGTGGGCCCCGGACGGGGTCTCCACGCGCCAGCACAACGAGCCCGCCGGCAACCAGCACGTGTGGCACTACCACCTGCACGTGTTCCCCCGCTTCGAGGAGGACATGCTCTACCGGCAGCTGCGCCACCCGGTGGCCCCGGAGGTCCGCGCCGGCAAGGCGCGGGAGCTCGCGGCCGCGCTGGACCCCGCCCCGACCCGCCTGGACTGAGCGGCCGCCCCGGATCGAGGCGGCGACGCCGCCGACCGCGGCGTCAGGCCGAGCGCCCGACCACGTAGTCGGCGAACGCCTCGAGCGCCGCCTTCACGGCGGAGTCCGGCAGCGGGGCGAGCGCCTGCTTGGCCTGCTCCGCCCAGCCGCGGGTGATCGCCCACGCCTCGTCGATGGCGGGGTGGCCCGTGAGCGCGGCGACGGCGGCGGCCAGCTGCTCGTCGGTGTCGAGCGGCCCGTCCACGAGCGCGCGCACCCGGCGGGCGTCCTCGGCCTCCGGCCCCTCGCCCTGCGCGGCGCGGGCCAGCAGCAGCGTGGTCAGGGTGGGCACGCGCTCGCGCAGGTCCGTGCCGGGGACCTTGCCGATCCGCTCGGCGTCGCCGGTGAGGTCGATCAGGTCGTCGGCGAGCTGGAAGGCCAGGCCCACCTTCTCGCCGTATGCGCGCATCACCTGGACGGCGGCCTCGTCGGCCCCGCCCAGCAGCGCGCCGAGCATGCCCGCCGCGGCGATCAGCGAGCCGGTCTTGCCGGAGAGCACCGCGTAGTAGTGCTCGATCGGATCCGCGCCCTCGGCCGGGCCGCGGGTCTCCCACAGCTGGCCCTGCACGAGGCGTTCGAAGGTGTCCGCCTGGATCTGCACGGGCCGCGGGCCGAGCTCGGCCATGAGCTGGGAGGCGCGGGCGAAGATCAGGTCGCCGGCCAGGATCGCCGCCGAGTTTCCCCACAGTCGGTGGGCGGCGGGGGCGCCGCGGCGCACGGGGGCCTCGTCCATCACGTCGTCGTGGTACAGCGTGGCCAGGTGCGTCAGCTCCATCACGACGGCGGCCTGGCGGGCGGGCGCGTCCACGTCGGCGACCTCGCCGGAGGCCAGGGCGGGGTCGCCCAGGAGGGAGGCGAGCACCGTCAGGACCGGACGGACCCGCTTGCCGCCGGCGGCCAGCAGGTGGTGGGCGGCGGTGTCGGAGAAGAGGTCGTCGAAGCCGAGGGCGCTGTCCAGCTGCTCCTCGACCTGCTCGAGCGCGGTCAGCACGACCTCCAGGACACGGCCGTGCTCGGCGAGGGGTTCGAAGCCGGAGGGCAGGGCGAAGCCGGGGTCTGCGGTGGTCACCGGGCAAGCCTACCCAACGGCGCGCCGCCCGCGGTCGTCAGCGCGGGGGTGAGCGCCTCGAGCACGCGGACGGCCCGGTCGACGGCGTCGCCGCCCCGCGCGTCCACCGTGTTGCCCATGACCTTCACCGCGGCCCGCAGCAGCGGGGGTGCGGCCATCCCGGCGCCCAGCGCCGCCTTCATCACGCGCGGATCGCCGATCAGGCGGGCGAACCGGGCGCCGAGGGCGAAGTGGCGGCCCCACAGGTGCTGGGTGATCACCGGGTAACGGGACAGGATCGCGTCCGCGGCGCCGTCGGTCCCGGCCGCGTGCGCCTGCACCGCCAGCTCCGCGGCGAGGCGGGCCGCCTCCATCGCGAACCCGATGCCCTCGCCGTTGAACGGGGACACCATGCCGGCCGCGTCGCCCACCAGGAGCATGCCCGGCACGTGCTGCGGGGTGCGGTTGAACGCCATCGGCAGGGCCGCGCCGAGGATCCGCGAGGTGCGCGTCTGCTCGGCGATCCCCCAGTCCGCGGTGAGCGCCCCGGTCCAGGACTTCAGCAGCCCGCGGTAGTCCAGCTTCCCGAACTGCGGGGAGGTGTCCAGGATGCCCAGGCCCACGTTCACGGTGCCGTCCGCGAGCGGGAACAGCCAGCCGTAGCCGGGCAGCGGGTTGCCCTCGGCATCCGGCAGGCGCAGCCAGGACTCCATCCACTCCCCCCGGTCGCCGGGCGGGGCGGGGATCGCCCCGTCGACGGCGGCGCCGGCGGTGTAGTAGGCCCGCACGGCCACGCCCATGGGCCGGTCCTCGCGGCGGTGCAGGCCCGCGGAGACGGCGGCGCGGGCGGAGACGCCGTCGCACGCGAGCACGATCGGTGCGGTGAAGCGGGCGGTCTCCCCGGTCTTGCGGCCGTTCGGCGCGATCAGCTCCGCGTCCAGCCCGACCACGCGTCCGGCCTCGTCCCGCACGACGCCGGTGACGGCGTGCCGCTCGCGGACCTCGGCGCCGCGGGTGCGCGCCAGGTCCGCCAGGAGGGCGTCGAAATCGCGTCGGGTGCGCGTGAGCGCGTAGTCCGGCCAGGTCTGGGTGGGCGCCCACGGCACGTCCACGCTGCGCTCGCCCGCGCGCAGCCGCAGGCCGCGGATGACGCGCCAGCCGCCGTCGTCGCCGGGCTCACCCCGGTGGGGCACGCCGAGCAGCTGCAGCTCCCGGACCGCCTGCGGGGTCAGGCCGTCGCCGCAGACCTTCTCACGCGGGTGCGCGGTCTTCTCGAGCACCACCACGTCCAGCCCCGCCGCGGCGAGGTGGGCGGCGGCGGTGGCGCCGGCGGGGCCGCAGCCGGAGATCAGCACGTCGGCACGGCGCACGACGGCGGGGGTCGAGGCGGGCGCGGGCGACGTCGGCGTGCCGGTCACTGGGGGGCCTCCTCGGCGGCGAGCTCGGCGGTGGGCGGGGCGGGGGCCGGGCCGGCGTCCGGCGCGGGGTCCGGGACGGGGCACGCGGGCGGGAACGTGGCGCGCACCGCCGCGGCCAGGGCGGCGGCGACGCGCGGGCGGTCGGCGCGGTCGCAGCGGACCTCGAGCAGACGCCGGCCGCGCACCGGGTCGGACAGGGCCCGGACGAGGTCGACGCGGTCGGTGACCCGCGTGTGCGGGACGCCGTACGCGGCGGCCAGGGCGGCCAGGTCCACGCCGTGCGGGGTGCCGAAGAGCCGTTCGATGGGGTCCGCCATGCCGGGCGCCTCGGCCACGGCCCCGTGTTCGAGGCTCGCGAAGATCGCCCCGCCGTCGTCGTTGACGACCACGAGGTCGAGGTCCGGCTCGGTCTCGGTGGGGCCCACGAGCAGGCCGCCCGCCTCGTGCAGGGCGGTGAGGTCGCCGAGCAGGGCCACGGTCCGCCGTCCGCGCGCCAGTGCGACGCCCGCGGCCGTGGAGACGGTCCCGTCGATCCCGGCGAGCCCGCGGTTGGCGTACACCTCCGCGTCCGGCGCCGAGGGGGGCCGCCAGGTCAGGTCCACGTCCCGGATCACCGAGGACGAGCCCAGCACGAGCGGACCCCGGACCATGGCGGCGCTCACGTGCGCCACCGTCTGCGGGCTGAGCCGGTCGCCGGCGTCGGTGGTGACGAGCACGTCCTCCACGGCGGCCTGGGCGCGCATCGAGGCGTGCTGCCACGCGGCGAGCCAGCCGGGCTCGCCCTGCCCGGCGAAGGCGGCGAGCTCCTCGAGGGTCTCCACGGGCGTCTCCCGGCGCCGGCCCGGCTCGAACCACGGTGCGGGCTCGGGGGCGTGCAGGGCCGTGGCGACGTCGGGGCGGGCCAGCAGCGCGTTGACCGTCCGGGTGAGCGTGGGCCGGCCGAACAGCACGACCCGTTCGATGCGGGCGGCCAGGGGGTGTGCGTCCGCGTCGCGCCCGCCGGCCGCGCCCAGCAGGAGCGGGTACGCGGCGATGGCGTTGGCGGAGAACCGCGCGTTCGAGGACGGCTCGGCCAGCAGGGGCAGGCCCAGGGACAGCGCGAAGGCCGCGGCCGCGGGGCCGGCACCGTGGCAGGCCAGCACGACGGTGCGCCGCTGGTCCAGGCGGGCGACGTCCAGCTTGGGCAGCCCCGAGAGCACCGCCCCGGGCGCCCGGTAGGCCGACGCGGCGGCGGCCGGGCTCGCGCCGGTCGGGGCGACGGCCGGAGCAGGGGTGTGCGGCGCCGCGGCGGCGGCGCCCATGGCGGCCGCCTCCTCAGGGCTCGGCACGAGCGGGTCGCGGAAGTGCAGGTTCAGGTGGACGGGTCCGGCCGGGGCCTCGGCCATCGTCACCGGACCGGGCGCGCCGTCGTCGGAACCGGTCTCGGCGACGACCCCCTCGGCCGCCAGCAGGGCCCGGCGCACGGTGGCCCGCACATGGCGCAGATGCTGCTCGGCGTCCACGCCGTCGGCCGCGTCGCAGCCGAGGGAGGCGGCATGGCGGACGTGCGTGCCGAACACGTCCCTCTGGTCCGTGGTCTGGTTCGCGCCGGTGCCGTGCAGCTCGGGCGGACGATCCGCGGTCAGCGCGATCACGCGCGTGCCGGCGTGGAAGGACTCCATCAGGGCGGGCACCAGGTTCCCGACGGCGGTGCCCGACGTGGTCAGCACGCCCACCGGGCGCCCCGAGGCCAGCGAGAGCCCGTGGGCGAGGAAGCCGGCCGAGCGCTCGTCCACCCGCACGTGCAGGCGGACCTCGCCGGCGTGCTCGAGGGCCGCGAGCGCGTAGGCCAGCGGGGCGGAGCGGGAGCCGGGGCAGACCACCGCGTCCCGCATGCCGGCGTCGATCAGGGCGGTGGCGACGGCGCGCGCCACGGAGAGGGAGTCGACGGAGGTCATGGTGGCCACCAGTCTAGGCCCGGGCGCGGGCGGGCCCCGGACGCGGCGAGGCCGCCACGGTGACGCGGTGGCGCCGGCCGTGACGGCCTCGTCGAGGGTCCGCGCGGAGGCGGGGGTCAGCCCTTCGGGCCCTTGCCGTTGCCGTTGCCCTTGCCCTTGCCGTTGTTGCCCTTGCCCTTGTTGCCCTTCTCCTTGCCGGCGCCCTTGCCGATGCCGTTGTTCCCGGTGGCGTTGAACACCTGGACGACGCTCGGACGCGGGGCCGCGACCTTGTCGCCCACCTGGACCGGGCCGGTCGGGCTCAGGAAGTCCGGGAAGGAGGAGGTGTGCGCGCCCCAGGTGCCGTCCTCGCCCGGGTGCTGGACGTTGACGAACACGGAGTTGTCGCGGTCGTGGATCACGGGGCCGCAGGTCTCGGCGTCGCGCGGGACGGCGAGGAACTGCTGGACGCGGCCGCGCTCGGCGCCGTCGAGGGTGACCTTGTGCAGCGCGTCGGCGTAGCCGATGGTGCCGGGCTGGCCGTCGGTGGAGATCCAGAGGTTGCCCTCGGAGTCGAACGCCAGGTTGTCCGGGCAGGAGATCGGGGAGACCTTCTCCTTCGGGTAGCCGGCGAAGTAGGCCGAGGAGGAGACCGCCGGGTCGCCGGCGAGCAGCAGGATGACCCAGGTGAAGGCGGTGGAGGTGTGATCCCCGCCCTGCTCGGTGATCTCGATGACGTGGCCGTCGCGGTTGCCGATGACCGGGTTGGCCTCGTCCACGGCGGTGCGCTTGGTGTTGTTGGTCAGGGCCGCGTAGACCTTGCCGGTGACCGGGTTGGTCTCGACGTCCTCCGGGCGGTCCATCTTGGTGGCGCCCATCTTGTCTGCCGCGAGGCGGGTGTAGACGAGGACCTCGGCCAGGGACATGCCCGGGACGAAGGACGTCTTCTCGTCGGCCAGGGCGATCCACTCTCCGGAGCCGTCGAAGGCGCCGTCCGAGGGCAGGGTGCCCCTGCCGTCGATCTGGGCGGCCGGGGAGTCGCCGGAGAACCTGGCCACGTAGAGGGTGCCCTTGTCCATCAGGCGCATGTTGTGCTTCTTGTCGCCCTCGCGGACCTTCTCGGCCGAGACGAACTTGTACAGGTAGTCGTGGCGCTCGTCGTCGCCGGAGTAGACCACGGCGTGGCCGGACGGGGAGATCACGGCGGTGCCGGCCTCGTGCTTGAAGCGGCCCAGGAGGGTGTGCTTCACGGGCGTGGAGGTGGGGTCCTCGGGGTCGATCTCGACGACCCAGCCGAAGCGGTTGGCCTCGTTCTCGTAGCCGGGCTTGGTCAGGTCGAAGCGGTCGTGGACCTTCTCCCAGCCGCGGCGGGTGGCGGAGGTGGAGATGCCGTAGCGCTTCTCCTCGGCGGTGCCGCGGCCCTTGAAGTACTGGTTGAAGTTCTCCTCGCCGGAGAGCACGGTGCCCCACGGGGTGGTGCCGCCGGCGCAGTTGTTCAGGGTGCCCAGCACGCGGGTGCCGGTCGGGTCCTCGACGGTCGTGAGCAGCGCGTGGCCGGCGGCCGGGCCGCGGACCTCGAACTCGGTGGTGCCGGTGATGCGGCGGTTGCGGCGGCCGCCGCGGACGTACTCCCACTGGGCGCCGCGCTTGGCACGCTTGAGGTCCACGATGGACAGGCCGTGGGCCTGGAGGCCGACGTTGACGACGTCCTCGAAGTTCGAGGCGATGTACTCCGGGGAGAACATGATGTTCTCGTTGGTGTACTCGTGGTTGGAGACGAGGTAGCCGGAGCGGTCGTTGCCGCCGTCGGTGATGATGTTCAGGTAGTCGTTGTTGTAGCCGAACTGGGCGGCCTGCGACGCACCGGTCTGGTGCTCGATGTCGAACTCCGGGGAGTCGGCGAACAGCGGGTCGCCCCAGCGGATCACGGTGCCCCAGTCGTAGCCCTCCGGCACGGTCATGGTGTCCACGGTGCGGGTCACCGGGGCGATGGGCTCGAAGGGGAGCTTGCCGCCGCCGGTCGGGCGCCGGCCGTTGTCTGCGAGCGCCTCGGGGGCCTGGGCCACCTGGGAGCCGATGACGACGGCGGCGGCGAGGCCGGTGCCGCCGACCAGGGCGGAGCGGCGCGAGATGGCGGTCTCCGCGATCTGCTGGAAGGTCGGGTTCGCCGAGGTGTTGGGCACCGGGTGGGCGCACGCGTTGCCGCACTTGAGCTCGCACGTGACGGCGGAGCGGTTGCCACGGGTGTGGCCGGCCATGGGGAGGAGGCGCTTCAGCATGACGGGGTCCTTCGCGTCGTGGGGATGGTTCGGGGTCCGGTGCCGGGCCGGAGGCGACCCCGGGGGTGAGGCCGGCCGGGGCTGCCATCACCTTGGCCCCTCGCTCCGAGCGGCGAGCCACGCCCAGGTGGCCGCGAGTTGAACTCTTCCCGGCCGCCGGATTTCGTCCCGTTGACGTGCTGTAATCCGGCTCACATTCCCCGCGTCGACGGGGACCGGGCGGGCCCGTCAGCCCTGCGCGGCCAGCACCGCGTGGGCCGCGCGCAGGCGGTCGGCCCACCACGCCTGCCGCGCCCCGTCCGCCCGGACGCGGTCGAGCAGCTCCGGGTCGGGGGCGGGGGCCCGCTCCCCCGGTGCCGGGAGGGCCCCCGCGCGTGGGCGCCAGGCCGGGGCGACGACGTCGTGCTCGAAGAGGGCCGCGGTGCCGAGCCCGCATGCGTGCGGCAGGGACGGCAGGCAGGCGGCGAGCGCGGCGCCGCCGGCAATGCCCACGGAGGTGTCCAGCGCTGAGGAGACCACCGCGGGCAGCCCCGCGGCCGCCACGATCGCCGCGGCCCGGCGCACGCCCCCGAGCGGCTGGACCTTCACCACGATCAGGTCCGCGGCGCCGGCGGCCGCGACGGCGAGGGGGTCCTCGGCCTTGCGGACCGCCTCGTCCGCGGCGATCGGGGTGGGGACGCCCCGGGCGCGCAGCTCCGCGCGGACCTCCGCGAGGTCGGTGATGCCGGGCACGGGCTGCTCGGCGTACTCGAGGCCGACGTCGGCCAGCGCGGTGAGCACGTCGACGGCCTCGGCGGGCGTCCAGCCGGCGTTGGCGTCGACGCGGACCTGCGCGTGGGGCAGCAGCGCGCGCACCCGCCGCACGCGGGCCAGGTCGGCCTCGCGGCCGCCGGGGACGAGACCGCCCTCGGGTCCGTGCTCGGCCACCTTGACCTTGACCGCGGTGATGCCGTCGCCGTAGCGGGCCAGGACGGCCTCGACGTCGTCCGCGGCCACCGCGGGCACGGTGGCGTTGACGGGGACGGTCTGGCGGACCGGGCCGGGCCAGCCCTGCCAGCCGGCCTCGATCGCGGCGGCCAGCCACGCGGCGCACTCGTGCGGACCGTACTCCGGGAACGGGGAGAACTCGGCCCAGCCCGCCGGGCCGCGCAGCAGCAGGGCGTGACGGAGGTCCGTGCCGCGGAACCGCACGCGCATCGGCAGGGCGACCGCGACGGCGTCGGCCAGCAGCTCCTCGACGCTCGGCAGGGCGGGACCGCCCGGCGCGCCGGGCAGCGGGGGCAGGGCGGGGGCGGTGCTCATGCGGCCAGTGTAGGAAGGGCGCTCGGCTCCCGTTCCGACGGGCGCCGGCGGGGTGGGACTGTCTGTGTCGGCGCCGACGCTCAGACGGCGCGGAGGTAGCCGAGGGCTCGGGCCAGGTCCACGGCGCGGTCGTGGGCGCCGAGCACCCCCTCCAGGCCGGCGACGACGGCGGCCGTCACCTCCTCGGTGAGATGCCAGTCGGCGGTGAACGGGTCGTCGAAGCGCGCCCACGCCGTGCCCACGGCCGCGAGCGCGCGGGTCATCTCGGTGAGGTCCCGGAAGACCGGTCGCGGCTCGTCCAGGCGGTCCTCCCAGCCCTCGTCTCCCGGGGCCATGAGCACCTGGCCGGTGGAGGCCGCGTGGATGAACGGGTCGGCGCCCTGCTTGGCCACCACGGTCCAGTCGTCGTTCCAGTCCACCAGCAGCGCACCGGTTCGGGGGTTCCACCGGTAGCCGGCCTGCTCGTCCCACAGGCGGTCCAGCGGGAAGAACATCACAGGCAGGCCGAGGGTGTCGATCTCCAGCCACTCCGGTCCCACGTAGCGGTAGAAGTCGGCCAGGTCCGGGGCGAGGGGCTCCTCGGCGGCCCACTCGATGGGCTCCTGCCGGCTCAGCCGGCCGAAGGGGGCCAGGGCGTCCCGGGCGGCCAGCAGGTCCTCGGCCGAGAGACGGGGCCGGGCGCCCGGCTCGACGCCCGGGCCGTGAGCCGAGCCGGTGGAGTCGCGGAGGGCCGGGCGATGTCCGTGGGCGGGGGGCACGCGGGTCATGGCCCCAGGCTAGGCAGGCGGCTCAGGGGCGCGGAGGACGGGACGGCGACGGGGGCGTGACCGTCCGATGAAGCCTGCATGACGGCTGCGCGTCCGACACAATGGAACCCATGCCCCCCACCGCCCGCGCCCCCCGCCGCCTCCCCTCGTGGACGTGGTGGCTGGCGCTGGCCGCGTGCGTGGCCGGCGTCGTGCTGGTCTACGCCGCCCTGGTGTGGTCCTCCGCCGGCCAGGTGCTCGAGTACCAGGTGTTCCGCGCCGTCGAGGAGCGCTACGCGGACACCGTGCCGGACGTGACCTCCCAGGTGGTGCGGATCCTGCCGCTCGCGTTGGCGGTCGGCATGGCGCTGGCCTCGCTCGGCGCGCTCGCCGTGGCCCGGTGGCGGCGGCGGGGGCTGCTCGCCCTCCTCGTGCTGGCCGGGTCCAACCTCACCACGCAGCTGCTCAAGGCGGCGCTTCCGCGGCCCGAGCACGCCGACGGGGTCCCGTGGTCCGGCGGCAACTCACTGCCCTCGGGCCACATGACGCTCGCGACGGGCGCCGCGGTGGCCGCGCTGCTGCTCGTGCCCGCCCGGTGGCGACCTCTCACCACCGTCCTCGGCGCCGTGGTGAGCTCCTGCACCGGCGCCGTCGCCTACACGGAGGCCTGGCACCGGCCGTCGGACATGGCCGCCGCGGCGCTCGTGTCCGCCGCCTGGGGCCTGCTCGCCGTGCCGTTCGCCCGGTACGACGGCGCACCGCGGCCCGTACCGCGCGGCGCCCGCGGCGTGGAGGCCACGCTCTGGTCCCTGGGCGTCGCGGGCCTGGCGGCCGGGCTGACGCTGCTGGCCCTCACCCTCGACACCCCCGCGACCAGCGGCGCCGGCCCCCACCCGGCGGCCGAGCCGGCCGGGATCCTGCTCAGCGCCTCCCCCGCGGTCCTGCTGTGGGGCGCGCTCGGCACGGCCTTTCGCCGCGGCCGCGCGGACTGACCCCTCCCCGCACGCTCACCGCACCCCCACCACGCGACGAGCCCTGCGATGTGGCGGCCATCCGCGAGGTATGGCCGCCACATCGCAGGGCTCGTCCGGGGTCGGGGCGGGCGGGGATCGTCCGGATCAGATCCGGGCGAGGGCCGCCGTCGGGTCGTGGAGGCAGTCCGCCACGAACGTGAGGAACGCGCTCGCGGTGGCGCCGTCGGTGACGCGGTGGTCGAAGGTCACGGTCATCTCGGTGACCTTGCGGACCACGATCTCCCCGTCCACGACCCACGGGCGGTCGATGATCCGGCCGATGCCGAGCATCCCGGCCTCGGGCACGTTGATGATCGGCGTGGCGCCGTCCGTGCCCAGCGGGCCGTAGTTGTTCAGCGTGAACGTGCCGCGGGTGAGCTCGGCCGGGGCGGCCCTGCCCGCGCGGGCGCGGCTGACGGTGTCGTTGATCGCGGCGGTGAGCTCGTCCGCGGACAGCTTCTCCGCGTGCTCGACGGACGGCACCATGAGGCCGCGGTCGGTCTGCACGGCCAGGCCGAGGTGGACGCCGTCGACCTCCACGATCTCGTCCTGGCCGTCCGCCCCGGCCTCGATGCGCGCGTTCATCACCGGGTACCGGCGCAGGCCGGCCAGGGTGAAGCGGGCAATCAGGCCGAGCAGCGAGGGCGCGTTCTCCGGGTCCTTCGCCTTGAGCGCGGCCCGCAGCTCGAGCAGGGCGGTGACGTCGACGTCCAGCCACGCCGTGACCTCCGGGACCTCGCGGCGCGAGCGGGAGAGCTGGTCCGCGATCACCTTGCGCACCCCCGAGATCGGGGTGCGGGCGACGACGGCCAGGCCGGTCCGCCCGTCCACGGCGCCCGGCTGCGCGGTGGCCGCGGCCGCCGGGGCGGCGGCCGACGGGGCCGGGGTCGGGGCGGTCTGCGGCGCGGAGCCCTCGGCCGCGGCGAGCACGTCGGCGCGGGTGATCAGGCCGTCCGGGCCCGTGCCGGTCAGCGCGGCCACGTCCACGCCCTTCTCGCGGGCGAGCTTGCGGACGATCGGGGAGGTCACGCGCGGGGCGCCGGCCCCGGCCGTGGGGGCCGGTGTCGGGCGGGCGGCGCCGCGGCCGCGCTTGGACGGACGGCTGCGGGAGGTGGCCCTGTGGCCGGAGGTGCCGTAGCCGATGAGCACGGCGCCGGAGGCCTCGTCGTCGGAGCCGGCGACGTCGCCGTCGCCGCCGCGGGCCTTGTCCGGCTTCGGCTGGACGCCGGCCATCTCCTCCTCGCGGTAGCTCAGCGCGCCCGGGCGGGCGGCCTCGGCCGCCGCCGCACCGGTCGACGGCGGGACGGCGAGGGTCTCGGTGCCGGCGACGGGCGCGGAGCCCTCACCGGACTCGCCGGCCGCGCCGATGGTGATCAGCGGGCTGCCGACGTCCATGGTCTCGCCCTCGGCGCCGTGCAGGGTCAGCACGGTGCCGGCGTACGGGCTCGGCACCTCGACGAGGGCCTTGGCGGTCTCGACCTCGACCATGGGCTGGTCGACGGCCACGGTGTCGCCCTCGGCGACGAGCCAGCGGACGATGTCGGCCTCGGTCAGGCCCTCGCCCAGGTCGGGCAGCAGGAAGGTGTTGCTCATGCGCGGGCCTCCTCGGCGTCCAGGTCCCAGTTCAGGTCGTCGATCGCGTCCAGGTCCCAGTTCAGGTCGTCGATCGCGTCCAGGATGCGGTCGATGTTCGGCAGGTGGTGCTCCTCGAGCTTCGGCGCGGGGAACGGGATGTCGAAGCCGGTCACGCGGCCCACGGGCGCCGCCAGCGAGTGGAAGCAGCGCTGCTGGATCCGGGCCACCAGCTCGGAGGCCACGGACGCGAAGCCCTGCGGCTCGGCGACGACGACGGCGCGGCCGGTCTTGGTGACCGAGGCGGTCATCGTGTCCTCGTCCAGCGGGTTCACGGTGCGCAGGTCCACGACCTCCACCGAGAGCCCCTCCTCCGCGGCCGCCTGGGCGGCGGCGAGGCAGGTGGGGACGGAGGGGCCGTAGGAGACGAGGGTGACGTCCGTGCCCTCGCGGACGACGGCGGCGCGGGCCCAGGCCTCGCCGTGCTCCTTCTTGTCCTCGACGCGGGCCCAGCCCTCCTCGAACTCGGCGCGCAGCTGGTCGAGGTCGAGCTCGGCCTTGGTCCAGTACATCTTCTTGGGCTCCATGAAGACCACCGGATCGTCCAGGCGGATGGCCGAGCGCAGCATCATGTACGCGTCCTTCACCGAGGCCGGGGTGTACACCTTCAAGCCCGGGGTGTGCGCGTAGTAGGACTCGGAGGAGTCGCAGTGGTGCTCCACGCCGCCGATGCCGCCGCCGTAGGGGATGCGGATGGTGATCGGCATGGGCGTGGCGCCCTTGGTGCGGTTGCGCATCTTGGCCACGTGCGAGGCGATCTGCTCGAAGGCCGGGTACGCGAACGCGTCGAACTGCATCTCGATCACGGGGCGGGCGCCGCCGAGGGCCATGCCCACGGCCATGCCCGCGATGCCGGACTCGGCCAGCGGGGTGTCGAAGCAGCGCTCCTCGCCGAAGCGCGCGGTCAGCCCGTCCGTGATGCGGAAGACGCCGCCGAGGGTGCCGACGTCCTCGCCGAACACCACCACCATGTCGTCGGCGGCCATCTCGTCGGCCAGCGCCGCGTTGAGCGCGGCGGCGAAGGTCAGGGTCGCCATGCTCAGGCCTCCTGGTTCTCGGAACGGGACAGCTCCTCGGCCAGCTGCGCGCGCTGGGCGGCGAGCTGCGGGGTCTGCACGGAGTAGACGTGGTCGAACAGCTCGAGCGGATCGAGCTCCGTCTCGGCGTTCATGGCGTCACGCAGCTGCTGCGCGACGTCCTCCGCGTCGCGGGCGATCTGGGCCGAGACCTCCTCGGTGAGGGCGCCGGTGGACTCGAGGTAGGCGGTCATGCGGCGCAGCGGGTCGCGCGCCTCCCACTCCTTCACCTCGGCGTCGTCGCGGTAGCGCGAGGGGTCGTCCGTGTTGGTGTGCGCCTGCATGCGGTAGGTGTCCGCCTCCACGAGGAAGGGGCCCTGGCCCTGCCGGCACAGCTCCACGGCGCGGCCCAGCACGGCCAGCAGGGCGCCGAGGTCGTTGCCGTCCACGCGCTCGCCGGCCAGGCCGTAGCCCACGGCCTTGTGGGCCAGGGACGGGGCGGCCGACTGCTTGGCGAACGGCACGGAGATGGCGAACTTGTTGTTCTGCACGAAGAAGATCACCGGCAGCTTGAACACGGCCGCGAAGTTCAGCGCCTCGTGGAAGTCGCCCTCGGAGGTGCCGCCGTCGCCGACCATGGCCAGGCACACGACCTCCTCGCCGCGCAGGCGGGCGGCCTTGGCCATCCCGACGGCGTGCAGCATCTGGGTGGTCAGGGGCGTGGACTGGATGGAGACGTGGTGCTTCTGGGGGTCGTAGCCCTGATGCCAGGTGCCCTGGTAGGCCACCATCACCTCGAGCGGCGGGACGCCGCGGGCGATCACGGCCACGGTGTCGCGGTAGGTCGGGAACAGCCAGTCGTCCTCGCCCAGGCAGACGGCGGCGGCGACCTCGGAGGCCTCCTGGCCATGCGAGGACGGATAGACGGCCATGCGACCCTGGCGCACCAGGGCGTAGGCCTGGTCGTTGACGCGGCGGCCGATGACGAGGTGGCGGTAGGCGGCCAGCAGCTCCTCGTCGGAGGGCAGGGGATACTCGTGGCCGGGCTCGGTGCCCTGCTCCTCCGGGGCCAGCAGAGTGCCGTCCTCGCCGATCAGCTGGATGCGGCGGGCGGCGGGGAGCAGGTACTCCTCGAGGGAGATGCCGAAGGCGGCGCCGGCGTTCGGGCGGGTCTCGGCCTCGTCGGTCCGGACGGCCCCGGGCACGGCGGGGGTGGGGTCACTCATGGCGGGTCCTCTCGATCTGTGGCCTTCAGTGTGCCCAAGAGGATCAATGTGTCGCTCGCCCGCCCGGGATCACGAGACAATCGGGTGCAAACCAGGCACTCCATCGGACGAACTGCTATTGTGACTCGTGCCACGTAGACGGTCCGCCGCCGCGTGGCCGACCCCGTCCGCCCCGCCCCAGGAGGAGCCATGGCCGCCGAGCCGCTGGACCGCGTGGACCGCGCGATCGTCCGCGAACTGACGCAGGACGGGCGGATGTCCGTCGCGGCCCTGGCCGAGCGCGTGCACATCTCCCGCGCGCACTGCTACTCGCGTCTGAACCGCCTGCAGGACGCGGGCGTGATCACAGGCTTCACCGTGCGGGTCGACCCCGTCAAGGTCGGCTTCGGGGCCTCCGCCCACGTGACCATGAAGCTGCGTCAGCACGACTGGCGAGAGCTGCGCGCCACGCTCCTGGCCATCCCCGAGGTCTCCCACGTCTCCCTCGTGGGCGGGAACATGGACGTGATCCTGCTGGTCCGCGCGCGGGACACCGCCGACCTGCGCCGCGTGATCTTCGACGAACTGCAGACCCTGCCGAGCGTCGTCGACACGCAGACGTACATGGTCTTCGACGACCAGGCCTCCGGGCAGACCATCCCCCCGGACGAGACCGCCGACTGAGCCGACGGTCCGGCGCCCCCGGTCAGCGGGAGCGCACGACGACGGGCGGCGGGTCCGCCACGGCCCCCGGCCCGCGCGGCAGCACCGCGGCGAACACGACCGCTCCGACCCCGCAGACGACCGCGAGGGAGCCGACGCCGACGGCCAGCCCGGCCGCGGCGGTCGCCCCGGAGAGCAGCAGCGGCCCGGCGAGCATCCCCGCGTCGGACATCGAGCGCCACAGACCGAGGAACTGGGCGCGCGCGTTCGGCGGCGAGTGGTCCGCCCCGAGGGTCATCACGATCCCCGCGCCGAAGCCGTTGCCGATGCCCAGCAGCACCGCCGCCGCCGCGAACGCCGTCGGCTCCCGGGTGAGGCTGATCGCCAGGAACCCCGCCCCCAGCAGGGTCAGGCACGGCACCGCCACGGCGCGCCGGCCGAAGCGGTCCATGAGCCGGCCCGAGGGGTAGAAGAGCAGCAGGTCCGCCGCGCCGGCCAGGCCGAAGACGAGCGACGCCGTCGCCGCGTCCAGGCCCAGGTGCGTGGCCCACAGCGGGATGACGGCGTTGCGCGCCGCGCGGGCGGCGGAGACGGCCACGACACCGAAGCCGGCCGTGAGCAGCGCCCCCCGCCGGGCGCGCGCCACGTCCAGCAGGCGAGGTCGTCCGGCCGGGCCGGGCTGCTCCCCCGCCGCCGGACCGGACGCCGGCACCGGCAGATCCCGGATCCGCAGGCACAGCAGGGCGCCGACGGCCATGGCCGCGGCGGCCGCGGCGAACGCGCCGTCCAGCCCGAGCGGGGCCTGCGCGGCGGCACCCAGGAACGGGCCCAGGAACGTCCCGATCCGCACGGTCCCGCCGAGCGTGGACATCGCGCGGGCCCGGTGCGTGGCCGGCACCGCCACCGCCAGGTACGCCTGCCGGGCCAGGTTGAACCCGGCCCCGGCCATGCCCACGGCGAGCACCGCGGCCAGGAACAGCGCCAGCCGCCCCGGCTCGGCCACCCCCGCCGCCGACGGCCCGGAGGACACCCCGGCCGTCGTCGCCCAGGCCAGGCCCGCGCCGGCCGTGCCGAGCACGGCGGAGACGACCATGGTGACCCGCTCCCCCGCCCGGGCCGCGAGCGCCGAGGCCGGCCCGTTGGCCACGAGCGAGCCGAGCCCCACCAGCAGCACGACGGCGGCCGCCCGCGCCGCGTCCAGGCCGAGGGCCAGCGCCGCCACCGCGAGCGCGGGCGTCATGGCGCCCAGGCCGACGGCGTAGACGGTGGAGGGGGCGTAGATCTGCACGGCGTCGCGCAGCGCCTCCCGGGTGCGGGCGGCGGAGGCGGAGCGGGGACGCATGCCCGCGAGCGTAGCGGGACGGCACGCGCGCGATCGTCGTGGGACCGGGTCACTACGCTGGTGCCATGGCCTCCCGCACCGCCTCTCCACCGCCCTCGCCCGCCCCGTCGCCCGCCGCTGCCCGCGGCGCCCTGGACCGGTATTTCCGCATCACCGAGCGCGGCTCGTCGGTGGGCCAGGAGTTCCGCGGCGGCCTCGCCACGTTCCTGGCGATGAGCTACATCGTGGTGCTGAACCCGCTGATCCTGTCCGGTCCCGACTCGGCCGGGAACACCCTGGGCATCCCCGCCGTGGCCGCCGTGACCGCGCTCGTGGCGGGCGTCATGACCATCGTCATGGGCGTGTGGGCGCGGCACCCGTTCGCGGTGGCCGCGGGCCTGGGCGTCTCCGCTTTCGTCTCCATCACCATCGCCACGACGCCGGGACTCACCTGGCCCCAGCTGATGGGCCTCGTCACCCTCGCCGGTCTCGTGATGCTGCTGCTCGTGGTGACCGGCTTCCGCCGCGCCGTGTTCGACGCGGTCCCGGAGGCGCTGAAGTCCGGCATCGTGGTGGGCATCGGCCTGTTCATCGCGCTGATCGGCCTCGTCAACGCCGGGTTCGTGCGTCGGCTGCCGGACGCCGCCGACACCACGGTCCCGGTGGGCCTGGGCACGGGCGGCGAGCTCGAGGGCTGGCCCGTGCTGGTCTTCGTCGTCGGGCTGCTGCTGACCGCGGTCCTCGTGATCCGCAAGGTGCGCGGCGCCATCCTGATCGGCATCGTCGCGGCGACGATCCTCGCCAACGTGCTGGAGGCCGTGTTCCACATCGGCCCCTCCGTGGACGCCGACGGGAACGCCGTGCCCACCGGCTGGTCCCTGATCGCCCCCTCCCTGCCCGAGTGGACCGCCCCGGACCTGCACCTGCTCGGCAGCGTGGACCTGTTCGGCGCCTTCACCTCGGTGGGCGGGCTGATGGCCTCCCTGCTCGTGTTCGCGATCCTGCTCTCCGTGTTCTTCGACGCGATGGGCGTCTCCGTGGGCCTGGCCCGCGAGGCCGGCACCGTGAACCCGGACGGCTCCATCCCCGACCTGAACCGGGTGCTCGCCGCGGACGCGCTCGCGGTCGCCGTGGGCGGCGGCGCCTCCGGCTCGGCGCACCAGATCTTCGTGGAGTCCGGCACCGGCATCGGCGAGGGCGCCCGGACCGGCCTGGCCTCCGTGTTCACCGGCCTGTTCTTCCTCGCGGCCGTGTTCCTCTCCCCGCTCATCCACCTCGTGCCGTTCGAGGCCGTGGCCCCCGCGCTCGTGGTGGTCGGGTTCATGATGTGCCAGCACGTGGTGCAGATCGACTGGTCCGACCCGGGCGCGGCCTTCCCCGCGTTCCTCACGTTCACCCTCATGCCGTTCACCTACTCGATCGTCAACGGCATCGGCGCCGGCGTGGTGGCCTACGCGGTGATCCGCACGGGCCAGGGCCGCGGCCGCGAGGTGCACCCGCTGCTGTGGTTCGTGGCGCTCGCGTTCGTCGCGTACTTCGGGCTCGGCGTGGTCCGGGCCTCGCTCGGCCTGAACTGACCCGCCACCCCCGACGGCGGCGCACCGGGCCGGTGCGCCGCCGTCGTCGTGTGCGGCGCGGGGTGTCGGCCCCGCCCCGCGCGGCGTGATGGGATGGGCCGCATGCCCCAGACCACATCGCACGCCCCCGTCCCGCCGTCCGTCTCCGCCGAGCCCGTGACCCGCCGCCACCACGGCCACACGTTCCAGGACGACTTCGAGTGGCTGCGCGGCAAGGCGGAGCCCCGCGTGCTCGACCACCTGGCCGCCGAGAACGCGTACACCGAGGCCGTGACCGCGGACCAGGCGCCGCTGCGCGAGGCGATCGTCGGCGAGATCAAGGCCCGCACGGTGGAGACGGACCGCTCCGTGCCCGCCCGCCGGGACGGGTGGTGGTACTTCGTGCGCACCCGCGAGGGCGCCGAGTACCCGATCCACTGCCGCGTGCCCGCACGCGACACCGGCGACCTCGAGGCCGACTGGACCCCGCCCGTCATCACCCCGGACGCCGCCCTGCCGGGCGAGCAGGTGATCCTGGACGGCAACGCCGAGGCCGAGGGCCACCCGTTCTTCGCGCTCGGCGGCCTGCACATCAGCCCGGACGCCACCCGGGTGGCCTACGCCGTGGACCACACCGGCGACGAGCGCTTCACCCTGCGCGTGCGCGAGATCGCCACGGGCGAGGACCTGCCGGACGCGGTCGAGAACGTGGCCCACGGCGTCCGCTTCGACCGCTCGGGCACCCGCGTGTTCTACACCGTGTGGGACGACTCGTGGCGGCCGTACCAGGTCAAGGCCCACGTGCTCGGCACCGACCCGGCCGAGGACGTGCTCCTGCACGAGGAGGCCGACCCGGGCATGTGGACCGGCTTCGAGGGCGTCGCCGACCGCACCCAGCTGCTGATCGGCGTCGGCAACTCGGAGGTCTCCGAGACCCTCGTGGTCGACCTGCCGGAGGACCCCGCCGCGCCCCTGCCCACCCCGCGCGTGCTGATCCCCCGCGCGTGGCGGATGCTCGCCGACGTCGAGCCCGTCACCGACGCCGACGGCGTCCGTCGGCTGCTCGTGGTCCACGACCGCGCCCTGGACGACGACGGCGCCTCCGTCTCCGCGCCCAACGGGATGCTCTCGGTGGTCGCCGAGACCGACGTCGCCGACCGCGGCGCCTGGCGCACCGTCGTGCCGCACCGCGAGGACGTGAAGGTCGACGGCGCCATGGTCACCCTGACCCACGCCGCCCTGGCCGTGCGCCGGGAGACCACCCCGCGCGTCGTCGTCGCCGAGCTGGACGCCGTGCTGGCCGGGCAGGCCGCGCACTGGCGCGAGCCCGCGTTCGACGAGGAGCTCTACGCGTGCCACCTGTCCGCGACGGCGGCCGAGTCCCCGTTCCTGCGGCTGGCCTACACGTCCTGGATCACGCCCGCGCGCGTGCTGGACGTCTCGGCGGCGACCGGCGAGGTGCACCTGCGCCGCGAGACGGAGGTGCCCGGCTACGACCCGGCCGACTACGTGGCCGAGCGCGTGTGGGCGCCGGCGTCCGAGCCGTCGTCGGTGACCGGGGAGGACGTGCGGATCCCCGTCACCGTGATCCGGCGCCGCGACGTGAAGCCGGACGGGACGGCCCCGTGCGTGGTGTACGGCTACGGCTCCTACGAGATGTCCATGGACCCCGTGCTGGGTGTGGCCCGGCTGTCCCTGCTGGACCGGGGCGTGGTGTTCGCGGTCGCGCACGTGCGCGGCGGCGGCGAACTGGGCCGGCGCTGGTACGAGGACGGCAAGAAGCTGGCCAAGCGGCACTCCTTCACGGACTTCGTGGACGCCACCCGGCACCTCGTGGACCTCGGCTGGGCGGACCCGGCGCGCGTGGCCTGCATGGGCGGCTCGGCCGGCGGCCTGCTCATGGGCGCGGTGCTGAACCTCGCGCCGGAGCTGTACCGGGCGTGCCTGGCGGTGGTGCCGTTCGTGGATGCGCTCACCACGATCCTCGACCCGGAGCTGCCGCTGTCCGCGCTCGAGTGGGAGGAGTGGGGCAACCCGATCGAGGACGCGGCCGTGTATGAGGCCATGCGCGCCTACACCCCGTACGAGAACGTGCGGGCGGTGGACTACCCGGCGATCGCGGCCGTGACGAGCCTGAACGACACCCGCGTGCACTACGTGGAGCCGGCCAAGTGGGTGGCCCAGCTGCGCCGCACCGTCACCTCGGACCAGGCGAGGCCGCTGGCCGACGGCGGCGCGCCCGTGCTGCTGCGCACCGAGATGGACGGTGGGCACGGGGGCGCCTCCGGCCGGTACCAGGGCTGGGAGGACACCGCGTGGGAGTACGCGTTCCTGCTCACGGCGCTGGGGGCCGTCGAGCGGCTGGACTGACGGGGCGGACGGTCAAGCCTCGGCCGCGCCGCGGGCGTCCTCCAGGGCGTCCACGGCGCGGATCAGGCCCAGGTGGGAGAACGCCTGCGGGAAGTTGCCCGCCATCCGGTCCAGCTCGTCGTCGTACTCCTCGGCCATGAGCAGCAGGTCGTTGGCACAGTCGTCCAGGCGGGCCATGAGGCGCTCCGCGTCCTCGACGCGGCCGGATCGGGCGTACTGCTCCACGAGCCAGAAGGCGCACATGATGAACGGCGCCTCCTCGCCCGGCAGCCCGTCCATGCCGGTGGCGCGGTACCGCATCACCAGGCCGGTCTGGGTGACGAGGTCCTCCTCCACGCGGGCCACCGTGGCGAGCATGTGCGGATCGTCGTGGGGCACGAAGCCGGTGTGGGGGATCTGCAGCAGGGAGGCGTCCGTCTCCGTGGAGCCGTAGGTCTGCCGGAAGGCGCCGTCCTCGTCCACGCCCTCGGTGAGGATCTCCTCCCGCAGCTCCTCCCGCGCCCGCTCCCAGGCCTCGAGCTCGTCGTCGCGGGCCGGCAGCCCGTGGTCCCGGGCGGCGTGCAGGGCCTGGTCCAGGGCGGCCCACATCATCACGCGGCCGTGCGTGAAGAACGCGGGCTCGCCCCGCATCTCCCACAGGCCGTGCTCCTTCGTGTCCCGGTGCGCCAGCAGGCGCTCCACGAGCCGCTTCTGCAGCGTCCAGGACCACGGGTCCTCCCCCACGCCCGCGTCCCGCAGCTTCCCGAGGGCGAGCATCACCGTGCCGATCACGTCCGCCTGCCACTGGTCCGCGGCCCCGTTGCCCACGTGCACGGGGCGCGAGCCCTCGTAGCCGGGCAGGTGCTCGAGGTCCCGCTCGGGCATGCGGCGCCCGCCGGAGAGCGTGTACATGATCTGCACGTCCTGCGGGTCGCCGGCGATCGCGCGCAGCAGCCAGTCCCGCCAGGCCTTGGCGTCCTCCGTGTGGTTGTGGGCCATGAGCGCCTCGAGGGTGAGGGCGGTGTCCCGCAGCCACACGTAGCGGTAGTCCCAGTTGCGCACGCCCCCGATGTCCTCCGGCAGGCTCGCGGTGGGGGCGGCCACGATGCCGCCCGTGTCCCGGTGGGTCAGGCCCTTGAGCACCAGCAGGGAGCGGGCCACCCGGTCGGCGCGCGGGCCGGTGGCCTCCAGCTCGCCCAGCCACTCCACCCAGCCGGCCACGGTGGCCTCGAGGGCCCGCTCCGCGTTCGGGGCGGCCGGCGCCATGAACCACGAGGGGTACCAGGCGAGCGTCCATGCGGCGGACCCGCCCTCCTCCAGCGGGGTGCTGCCGCGGTGGCTCAGCCCGTCCGGGCTCAGGTCCGGCCCGTGCACGGCCAGGGCGTCGCCGCCGGCGACCACCGCGAGGAAGGACTCCCCCGCCGGGTCGGTCTGCCGGGACACCCACGGGGTCACCTCGCCGTAGTCCAGCCGGACGTGGAGCCGCTGCTCCACGCTCACGCGGCCGGCGGTGCAGCGCACGAGCCGCACCAGGTCCGCCCGGGCCTGTTCGCCCTCGCCCGTCGAGGCGAGCGCGCCGCCGTCGTCGTCCACCGCCACGCCGGAGCCGCGATGGCTGGTCAGCGGCATGAACTCGAGGACCTCCGCCTCCCCCTCGGGGCCGCGCCAGCGCGTGCGCAGCACGAGCGTGCCGGGCAGGTAGGCGCGCTCCACGACCTCGCCGTCGGCGATCCGCAGGCTCCACTGCCCGTGCTCCGGCTCGCCCAGCAGGGAGGTGAATACGGACGGGGCGTCGAACCGGGGCAGGCACAGCCACGTCACGTCCCCCTCGCGGGTGACGAGCGCCCCCGAGTGCTGGTTGGACAGGTACGCGTGGTCCTCGATGAGCGGCGGGCGGCGGGGGGTCGTCGTGGTCATGCCCTCCAGTCCATCATCCGCGACGCGCGGCGGGCCAGGGCTGAGGCCGCGCCCGGCCCGGCGGGCATGGACGGGCACGCATGGACGGGCACGCATGGACTGGATCGGCGGGCCGACGGGAGACTGGCCGGGACCGCCCGCCGCCGACGCCGAAGGACACCCATGACCTCCCCCGCCGACCGCGACGATGTCGCCCTGATCATCCTGGGCGCCACCGGTGACCTCACCTCGCGCCTGCTGCTGCCCGGCCTGGCCGGTGCGCTGGCCGCCCACGACCTGCCGCGGGTGACGCTCGTGGGCTCCTCCCACAGCGAGCACAGCACGGACGAGTGGCGCTCGATCGTGCGCGAGGGCCTCGCGGGCGCCGCCCTGGACGAGGACGAGGTCGAGGACCTCGTCGCGCGCGCCGCGTGGCACACCGCCGACGCCACGGACGCCGACGACCTGCGCGCCCTGTTCGAGACGGCCCGCGAGGCCGCCGGCCCGGACGCCGCGCCCGTGCTGTACTTCGCCCTCGGCCCCGGCATCACGCGGGAGGCCGTGGGCGCGCTCGCCGGCTTGGAAGACCTGCCGGACGGGCTGCGCCTGGCCCTGGAGAAGCCGTTCGGCGAGGACGAGGAGAGCGCCCGCGAGCTCAACGCGGTGCTGGCCGACGTCGTCGAGGAGGACCGCGTGTTCCGCGTGGACCACTTCCTGGGCGAGTCCATGGTCACCGCGCTGCTCGGGCTGCGCACCGCGAACCGGCTGCTGGGGCGCGTGTGGGGCGGGCGTGACGTGGAGCGGGTCGACGTGGTGGTGGACGAGACGATCGCGCTCGAGGGGCGCGCCGAGTTCTACGACGGCACCGGCGCGCTAAAGGACATGGTCCAGTCGCACCTGCTGCAGGTGCTGGCCATGGCGGCGCTCGAGCCGCCGGAGCGGCTGCGTCCGCAGGAACTGCACGACGCCGTCGTCGAGGTCCTGCGCGCCACCCGGGTGTGGCAGGACGACCCCGTGGCCGCCTCCCGCCGCGCCCGCTACACCGCCGGCGAGGTGGACGGCGAGCGGATCCCCGCCTACGCGGAGGAGGAGGGCGTGGACCCCGGGCTGCGGACCGAGACGCTGGCCGAGGTCACCCTCGCCGTGGACACCGAGCGGTGGCGCGGCGTGCCGTTCCGGCTGCGCTCCGGCAAGGCGCTGGGCCGGAAGCGGTGGGAGGTGGCGCTGACCCTGCGGGCGCCCGAGGACGTGCCGGAGGGCCTCTCGCCCGCGGAGGGCCGGGACCGGATCGTGGTGGGCCTGGACCCGCGCGAAGTGCGGATCGAGCTCGCCGTGGACGGGGCCGACACCCCGTTCGACGCCGAGCGGCGCACCCTCGCCGCCGACCTGGGCGAGGAGCAGGTGGACGCCTACGGGGAGGTGCTGCGCGGCATCCTCACCGGGCAGACGCTGCTGAGCGTGCGCGGCGACGCCGCCGAGGAGTGCTGGCGGATCCTGGCGCCGGTGCTCGCCGCGTGGGAGGCCGAGGAGGTGCCGCTGGACGAGTACCCGGCCGGGTCGGCGGGGCCGGCGGGCTGGGGGTGAGGGGCGGGGCCGAGAGGCGCCGTGGCACCGATATGACCCTTCTCAGCGCTCTTCAGTCCCTGAGAAGGGCCGTTCCGGTGCCGAGGATGCTGCGCGGCTGAGCTCCCGTTCCTCGAACGAGAGCGCCGCTGGGGGCTCCCGTTTCCCGAACGAAGGCGCGGGGTGGCGGGCCGCCGGTACTGTTCTGGGCATGAGCGAGCAGCACCGCCTGGACCGTGACCGCCTCCCCGAGCAGGTCTCCGACATCTTCGACCCCACGCGCTGGCGCGTGGTCGAGGGCTTCGACTTCGAGGACCTGACCTACCACCGCCAGGTGGAGCGCGACGCCGACGGCCGCTGGGTGCGCGACCTGCCGACGGTGCGCATCGCCTTCGACCGTCCCGAGGTCCGCAACGCGTTCCGGCCCGGCACCGTGGACGAGCTCTACCGCGCCCTCGACCACGCCCGCATGACCCCGGACGTGGGCACGGTGCTGCTCACCGGCAACGGCCCCTCCCTCAAGGACGGCGGCCACGCGTTCTGCTCCGGCGGGGACCAGCGCATCCGCGGCCGCGACGGCTACCGCTACGCCGAGGGGGAGACGGCCGAGACCATCGACCCGGCCCGCGCCGGACGCCTCCACATCCTCGAGGTCCAGCGCCTGATGCGCACCTCCCCCAAGGCGATCATCGCCGTCGTGAACGGCTGGGCGGCCGGCGGCGGCCACTCACTCCACGTGGTCGCGGACCTCACCCTGGCCTCCCGCGAGCACGGGAAGTTCAAGCAGACGGACGCCACCGTGGGCTCCTTCGACGCCGGCTACGGCTCGGCCCTGCTCGCTCGGCAGGTGGGCCAGAAGCGCGCCCGCGAGATCTTCTTCACGGCGCGCGAGTACTCGGCCGAGGAGATGGTGGCCATGGGCGCGGTGAACGAGGCCGTGGACCACGAGCGCCTCGAGGAGGTCGCCCTCGAGTACGCCGCGGACATCAACCGTCAGTCCCCCCAGGCCCTGCGCATGCTCAAGTTCGCGTTCAACCTCCCCGACGACGGCATGGCCGGCCAGCAGGTCTTCGCCGGCGAGGCCACGCGCATGGCCTACATGACGGACGAGGCCGTGGAGGGCCGGGACGCGTTCCTGCAGAAGCGCGACCCGGACTGGTCCGCCTTCCCGTACCACTTCTGACCGACCACCAGGCAGGACGGAGACCCGCCCATGCTCGCACTGCTCAACGACCAGCCCATCCTCGTCCTCATGGCCACCGTCGCCCTGGGCGCCGCCGTCGGCACCATCCCCCTGGGCAAGATCCGCCTCGGCGCCTCGGGAGCACTGTTCGTGGGCCTGCTCGTCGGGGCGGTGCTGCCCGACGTCGGCGACCGGCTGGCCCTGTTCCAGAGCTTCGGCCTGGCCCTGTTCGCCTACCTGATCGGGCTCGGCGCCGGCAAGGTGTTCTTCCGGGACCTGCGCCGCAACCTGCCCCTGATGCTGGCCGCCGTCGTCGTGGTGATCCTCACCGCCTTCACGGTGCACCCCCTGGCCGCGCTGCTCAACCTGGACCTGCCGACGGCGATCGGCGTGTGGACGGGTTCGCTCACCGCGACGCCGGCGATGGCGCTGGCGAACCAGCTCACCGGCGGGCAGGCCCCGGCCGTGGGCTACGGGCTGTCCTACCTGGTGGGCGTGGTCGGCACCATCATCGCGATCACCGTGCTCGCCGCCCGCCCGTGGAGCAGTTCCCCGCGCGATCCGGCGCCGGTGACCGACGGCAAGCTGCGCTTCACCGCCGCGGTCGCCACCTCCGCCCTCGCCGTGCGGGAGATCCCCGGGATCTCCGAGGGGCTGGTGCGCGTCGTGGCGCTGCGCCACGGCGGCGTGGCCCGGATCGCCGGCTCCGCCGACCGGATCGAACCCGGGGACGAGGTCGTCCTGGACGGCACGGAGAAGAACATCGACGCGGCCGTGCAGGCCTTCGGCCGACGCACCGGCGCCGACCCCGCGCGGGTGATGAACCCGCTGCAGACCTCCATGGTCATCGTCACGGCCCGCGCCCTGGCCGATCGCCGCCTGGGCACGCTGTCCCTGCGCGAGCGCTTCGGCACCGACGTCGCCCGGCTGCGGCGCGACGACGTCGAGTCGCTGGCCACCCCGCAGACCGAGCTCAAGGTCGGCGACCGGGTGCTCATCGTGACCACCGCGCCGCGGATGGAGGCGGTGCGCGACTTCTTCGGCAACTCGACGCGCGGGCTCTCGGACCTGGACTGGATCTCCCTGGGCACGGGCATGGCGCTGGGCTACCTGCTGGGCATGGTGACGATCCCGCTTCCGGGCGGGGCCTCCTTCTCCCTCGGCCCGGCGGCCGGGTGCATCCTCGTCGGCCTCGCCCTCGGTGCGATCGGCCGAACGGGACCCACGGTGTGGGAGCCGTCCACGGAGATCGCACTGACACTGCGGCAGTTCGGCCTCATGCTCTTCCTGGGCGTGGTGGGCCTGGCCGCCGGCCCGGCGTTCATCGAGACGGTGTTCACCCGGGTCGGCGGGCTGGCCATCCTGATGTCCGCCGTGCTCACCGCGCTGACCGCGGCCCTGCTCATCGCCGCGGCACGGCTGCTGGGGCAGTCCGTGGATCGCACCTTCGGGGCGCTGGCGGGCATCACGGGCCAGCCGGCGATCCTGGACTACGCGCTCTCCCGGTCCACCGACGCCCGCGTGACCGAGGGGTACGCCCAGCTGTTCGCACTGATCATGGTGGTCAAGATCGCCACCGTGCCGTTCCTGCTCTGACCGGCCGGGCGGATCCGGTCCGCCGGGCGGGTCCGTCCGACCGTCGGGCCTCCTACACTCGGGGCCATGCCCGCCACCGCCGATGCCCTCGCCCGCGCCACGGACGCCCTCGCGGCGGCCTTCGACGGCGGCGCCCCCGTCGAGCTGACCGCCGACGGCGCCGCGCTCCCCCGGCCCGAGGCCCGCGACCCGCGCCGCTGCGGGGACCCGGACGCCGTCGCCGTGGTGCGCAGCTCCGGGTCCACGGGCACGCCGAAGCAGATCGTCCTGACCGGCGCGGCCCTGCGCGCCTCGGCCGCGGCCACGGCCCGGCGGCTCGGCGGCGAGGGGGCGTGGCTGCTGGCCCTCGGCGTGCACTACGTGGCCGGGCTCGCCGTGCTCTCCCGCTCGATCGCGGCCGGGACCGCACCCGTGGCCCTGCCCCCGGGCCCGTTCACGCCCGCGGCGTTCGCCACCGGGGCGGCCGCCCTGCCCGACGACGCCGGCCCCCGGCTCGTCTCGCTCGTCCCCACCCAGCTCGCCCGCCTCCTCGCGGCCGACGCCGACCCGGCCGGGCGGGCGGCCCTGCGTTCCTTCGACCGCGTGCTCGTGGGCGGCGCCCGGCTCGATCCCGCGCTGCGGGCCGCGGCCGAGGCGGCGGGGGTGCGCCTCACCGCCACCTACGGCATGGCCGAGACGTGCGGCGGCTGCGTCTACGACGGCGTGCCGCTGCCCGGCGTCGCCGTCGCGGTGGCCCCGGACGACCCCGACGCCCCGCCGCGCGTGCGCCTGGCCGGGCCCATGGTGGCGGCCGGCTACCTCGACGACCCGGCCCGCACCGCCGCCCACTTCGTCCCCGCCGGGGACGGCGCCCGCGCCTTCCTGACCGAGGACACGGGCGTGCTCTCCCCCACCGACGACGGCGGCGTGCGGCTGGCCGTGACCGGTCGCCTGGACGACGTCGTCATCACGGGCGGGGTGAAGGTGTCCGCGGCGGCGGTGACCGCGGTGCTCGAGGCGCACCCGGGCGTCGCGGCGGCCCACGTGGCCGGCGTGCCGGATCCCGAGTGGGGCGCCCGGCTGTGCGCCGCCGTCGTGCCCGCCCACCCGGCCGCGGCCCCCGACGAGGCCGTCCTGCGCGCCCACGTGCGCGCGGCGCTGGGTGCGGCCGCGGTGCCCAAGACGTGGCTCGTCCTCGACGCCCTGCCCCTGCTCTCCACCGGCAAGACCGACCGGCAGGCCCTGGCCGCCCGGTTCACCGCCGGCTGAGCGTCGCCCCGCCCGCATGGGAGAATGACCCGGGCCCGGCCGACGTCGGGCCCCGGCCGCGCGCCGCCGTCGACCCGGCCCGCTGCGGACCGCTGCCCACCCCGCTCCCCAGGAGGAACCCCCGCCCATGGCCGCCACGCTCTCCCAGTGGGTCGCCGCCGCGCGCCCGCGCACGCTGCCCATGGCGATCGCCCCCGTGATCGTCGGTTCGGCCGCCGCCGCGGAGCTCGGCTCCTTCCACCTCGGCGCGGCGCTGCTGGCCCTCGTGGTGTCGCTCGCGCTGCAGATCGGCGTGAACTACGCCAACGACTACTCGGACGGCATCCGCGGCACCGACGACGAGCGTGTCGGCCCCTTCCGGCTCACCGTCTCCGGGCTCGTGCCCGCGGCCCGGGTGAAGCAGGCGGCCTTCGCGTTCTTCGGCCTCGCCGGGCTGGCCGGCCTGGGACTCATCCGGCTCTCGGGGCACTGGTGGTTCCTGCTGGTCGGCGTCGCGTGCGTGCTGGCCGCGTGGTTCTACACCGGCGGGAAGCGGCCGTACGGGTACCTCGGCCTCGGCGAGGTGTTCGTGTTCGTGTTCTTCGGGCTGGTGGCCGTCCTCGGCACCACGTACACCCAGGCCGACGCCGTCAGCGGCCTGGCGTGGGCCGGCGCGATCGGCTGCGGGCTGATCTCCACGGCCCTGCTCATGGCCAACAACATCCGGGACATCCCCACGGACCGCGAGGTCGGGAAGATGACGCTGGCCGCCCGCCTGGGCGACGGACCCGCGCGGGCGTCCTACGGCGTCATGCTGGCCGTCGCCCTGCTGCTGCCGCTGTTCTGGGTGGCGGTGCACCCGGGGCTGCTGCTCGTGCCGATCGGCGGCCTGCTCGCGATCCGGCCGATCCGCACGGTGCTGCGCGCCGACGACCGCCGGGCGCTGATCCCGGTGCTGCGCGCGACCGGCGTGATCGGGATCGTCTACGCGATCACGTTCACCCTCGGCGCGCTGCTCTGAGCCGCACGGGATGACGACGGCGGCGGCATCCGCCCCGTCGCCCCGCGGGGCTCACTCGCGGAACCGGCCCTCGGTGTAGGCGTCCTCGGCGTCCGCGTCGGCGGTCTCGGTGCGGCCCCGGCGGCCCGGGCGGCCCTCCCACGCGGCGGACAGGTCCTCGGTGGCCCCCGTGCGCAGGCGGCCGAGGAAGAGATAGCTGATCGCGAACGTCAGGATCGTGGCCGCGATCACCCCGAAGATCATCCCGAGGTCCATCACGTAGTAGAACAGCGCCCACAGGGCGACGAAGACGACCACGCGGACCAGACCGTAGAAGAAGATGCGCACCGGTCCATCCTACGAGGACGGACGCCCCGCCCGCCGACCCCCCAGCCCGCGCCTAGACTGGCGGGATGGGCCGCTTCATCATCCCCGCCGCGATCATCCTCGCGGGCCTGACCCTCTACGCGCTGTTCGAGGCGCTGCTGACCCCCGCCCGCGAGGTGCGCAGCCTGCCGAAGACGGCGTGGGTGGCGGTCATCGTGCTCGTGCCGCTCGTGGGGCCGCTGCTGTGGCTGCTGCTCGGACGCGCCCGCCCGGCCGGCGCGGGCGGACGGGCCGCACCCCGGCCCTCCGGGGCCCCGGACGACGACGAGGCGTTCCTGCGCAGCCTGCGCGTGCAGCGCCGCCAGGACGCCCGCGAGCAGGACCTGGACCGCCGCGAGGCCGAGCTGCGGGCCCGCGAGGAGGAGCTGCGCCGTCGTCGGGAGCAGGGCGACGACGACGCCGACCCGGACGGCGACGGGCCGCGCGCCTGAGGGGCCCCGCCGGACTCAGCCGGGCAGACCCGCGTACGAGTGCAGGCCCGGGAAGTACGTGTTGACGATCGTGTAGTTGAACACGATGCACAGGAAGCCCACGATGCTCAGCCACGCGGCGCGGGCACCGGTCCAGCCGCGGGTGGCGCGGGCGTGCAGGTACGCCGCGTACACCACCCAGATCACGAAGGTCCAGACCTCCTTGGTGTCCCAGTTCCAGTAGCGGCCCCACGCGGCCTCGGCCCAGATCGCACCGGCGATCAGCGTGAAGGTCCACATGACGAAGCCGACGGCGTTGAGGCGGTAGGACCAGTTCTCCAGCCCCTGCGCGGCCGGCACGAGGCGCAGGAACGCCCACGAGCGCTCGCCCGCCGCAGCGCGCTTCTCCGCGCGGTCCTGCAGCAGCTGCAGCACGGACATCGCGGCGGTCAGCGCGAACAGCGAGCTGGCCAGCACGGCGATGGACACGTGGATGACGAGCCACGGCGTCTGCAGCGGCGGCTGGAGGTGGCCCACCGGCGTCGGGAAGCCCATGGTGGCCGCGCACATCATCGCCACGACGATGCCGGTGACGAACGTGCCCACGAAGCGCAGATCCTTGCGCAAGAGGAACAGCAGGTAGACGGTCGTGATCACGAGCGCGCCCGTGGTCATGAACTCGTACAGGTTGCCCCACGGCACGCGGTAGGCGGCGAGGCCGCGGGCGACGACGGCGAACGCGTGCAGCGCCCAGCCGACGGCCAGCACGGCCACGGCCACGTTGGCGACCGGGCGGCGGCCGCCGCCCGTGTAGTCCATGTCCTCGTCCACGAGGTCGTCGTCCGCGTCGACGCCGGGCTCGGCGGCGGCCGGCCGGGCCGTGTCGGAGTCGCTCGCGCCGACCGCCGTGGACCCGCCGACGGCGACCCCCACGGTCTCGCGGGCCGGAGCGGTGCGCACCTGCCCGCGCTGGGCCGCGAGGTCGGCCTCGAGGCGGCGGATGGTGGCCGAGGCGGTGGCCATGTCGATGGTGAACAGGATGAACGCCGCCGCGTACACGAGCGCGGCGATGAGCATGAAGAGGTCGCTGTACAGCGCCAGTTGCTCGTTCACGGGGGCCGTGGGGTTGAACACTGTCAGTCTCCTGATCGGGGGGTGCGGGGACCGGCGAGGGTCTCGGGGGTGGTTCCAGTGTGGCCGACGGCGGCGGCCGATGCGACGGCCTCCTCCTCGGACTCGGGGGCGGCGACGGGCCACCAGCGCTCCATGGCCGAGCGCAGGGCCACGTGCTCCTCGTGCAAGCCGAACTCCTCGCCGCGGGCGAGCAGCGCGTACTCCACGCGGGTGCGGCCGGCCTCGTCGGTGCGGGCGCGGACCCACACGCGGCGGCGGCGGACGAACAGGCTGATGACCAGCCCGAGCAGGGCGGTGCCGGCGAACACGCCGACGCCCCACTTGCCCGGGTCGTAGTGGATGTCCAGGCCGACGTAGCGGCGGACGCCGTCGAAGCTGATGGAGCCCTTGCCCTCGGGCAGCTCGTACGTCTGGCCCGGGCTGAGCACGATGCCGCCGTTCTCGTTGGTGCGGCTGTTGAGCTCGGTGAGGGATGCGGTGTCCAGCACGTACACGTTCTGCGGGCGGCCGGTGTCCAGGCCGAGGTCCCCGTAGTACGAGTTCAGCTGCAGCTCCGGGTTGAGCAGCTCGGGGTCCGCGGAGAACGCGGCGCCTTCCTCGTCCTCCACCGCCGAGGGCAGGAAGAAGCCGACGAAGCCCAGCTGGTCCGGCCGCGCGTCGGGGACCTTGATGGTGGCCTGCGAGCCGTAGTTCTGGTCGAACACGCGGGTGACCACGGGGCCCTGGAAGGCCACGTCCCCGGCGCCGTCGCGGATGGTCACCACGGGCGCGTAGCCGTTGCCCACGAGGTAGACGCGCACGCCGTCGATGTCCAGCGGCTGGTTGACCTTGAGGATCTGGCGCTGGAGCTCGCCGCCGGTGCCCTCGCGGACGTCCATGACGGCGGTGTAGTCCAGCGGCTGGCCGTAGGTGGTCTCCGACTGCCGCTCGAACACGGCGTCGAACGAGTCGAGGGTGAGGGAGAACGGCTGGAGGTCGTCCGCGCTGAAGTAGGTGCCGGGGGTGAAGGAGTCGTAGGCCACGAGGTTGTTGGCGAAGCCCTCGCCCTCCACGATGATCTTCTGCCCGCCGTACTTGGTCATGCCGCCGTAGGCCATGAACACGAGCACGCCGATCAGCGAGACGTGGAACAGGATGTTGCCGATCTCGCGCAGGTATCCGCGCTCGGCGCCCACGGACGCGCCGCCGGCCTCGGGGCGGTGCTCCACGCGGTAGCGGCGCTTGCGCAGCCACGCCTGGGCTCTGGCCACGGCCTCCTCGGGGCCGGGGCCGCCGTCCTCCAGGACCACGACGCCGGAAGCCGGCAGGCGCGTCAGGTTGCGGGGGGTGCGGGCCGGGGGCTGGCGCAGGGCCTTGGCGTGCTGGATGGCGCGCGGCCACACGCAGCCCACGAGGGAGACGAACAGCAGCAGGTAGATGGCCGAGAACCAGACGGAGTTGTAGACGTCGAAGAACTGCAGGGCGTCCAGGACGGGGCCCCACACGGGGTTGTCCTCGATCCACTGGTCCACGATCTCGGGGCCGGCACGGCGCTGGGGCACGAGGGAGCCGGGCACGGCGGCGACGGCGAGCAGGAGCAGCAGCATGAGCGCGGTGCTCATGCTGGTCAGCTGGGTCCAGATCCAGCGCAGGGTGCCCGCCAGGCCGAGGCGCGGCAGGGTGACGGGCTCGGAGCGCGTCCGGGCGGCCTTGGAGCTCACAGGGGCATCTCCCATTCGTTGGCGAACCACAGCTGCAGCTGCGTGGTCCAGGCGGTCCAGACGCCGGTGACCATGAGCAGGCCCAGCGCGATCAGCAGGGCGCCGCCGAGGCGCATGATCAGCACGCGGTGCCGGAGGAAGAACCCGAGGGCCCGCATGCCGCGCTCCATGCCGAGGGCCATGAGCACGAACGGCAGGCCCAGGCCGAGGCAGTAGAGGAAGGCGAGCAGGGCGCCGCGGCCCACGGAGCCGGAGCTGGCCGTGGACATGGCCAGGACGGCGGCCATGGTGGGGCCGATGCACGGCGCCCAGCCCAGGCCGAAGGTCATGCCCAGCAGGGGCGCGCCGACCAGGCCGGCGGCGGGCTTGAAGTGGACGCGGCGCTCCTGCTGAAGCCGGCCGCCGCCGCCGAGGAACACGAGGCCCATGAGCATCACGAGCACGCCGAGCACGGGGGTGACCCAGGCGCCGTCGCGCCGCAGCCAGACCATGGCCTGGGTGAACACCACGGTGATGCCCACGAACACCACGGCGAACCCGAGCACGAACAGCACGGAGCCGAGCACGAGGCGCCCGCGGCGGCGGCTGGTGAGCACGTCCCCGCCGAGGCCGGTGACGTACCCGAGGTAGCCGGGCACGAGCGGCAGCACGCACGGGGAGAGGAAGGAGATCAGGCCGGCCAGCACGGCGATCGGCGCGGCCAGCAGCAGGGAGCCGTCGAGGGCGATCTCGGCGAAGGGGTTGCTCTGCATGGACACGGCGGCCGGGTCAGGCCGCGGCCTCGTCCACCACGGTGGTGAGCAGGGCGCGCAGGGTGGACTCCTCCACGGCGCCGAGCACGCGGGCGGCCACGCGGCCCTCGACGTCCAGGACGAGGGTGGAGGGCACGGCCTGCGGGGGCACGTAGTCGGTCATGTTCAGGAGCACCTCCCCGCGGGCGTCCTCGATGGACGGGTAGGGGATCTCGAAGGTGCGCTCGAAGGCCTGCGCGGTGGTGACGGTGTCCCGGACGTTCACACCGAGGAACCGCACCCCCTGCGGGGCGAACTGCTCGTGCAGGGAGACGAGGTGGGGGGCCTCGACGCGGCACGGCGCGCAGGCGGCGTACCAGAAGTTCAGCAGGGCGGGGGTGCCGCGCAGGCTCGCGCCGGTCACGGGGGTGCCGTCGAAGAGCTCGGCGGCGAACTCCACGGGGGCGCCGCGCTCGGCGGGGGCGATCTCCAGGACGGAGCCGTCGCCGGCGATGTAGTTCTTGCCGTCCGCGTTGCCGGCCTGCCGCGTCAGCGAGTCGTCCCCCGAGCACGCCGCGAGGACGGGCGCGAGGCCGAGCAGCGAGAGGCCGGTCAGCACGGTGCGACGGGACGGACGGGGGGTCTGCATGGCGGGCTGCCCTCCAGGGGACGCGCGGGGCTGGATTCCGGGTACCTGGGGAGTCTACTGTCCGCCCCGCATTCTGACTGAACCCTGGACGTCACACCCCCACCCCGTGGGAGGCTGCGGCCGGCGTCGTCGACGCCGGCCGTCTCAGGCGCCCGGCAGGGAGGAGGCGTCCTTGAGCAGGGCCTGGTTGGGCTCGTGGTACTCGACGCGCGGCACCGTCCGCCCCTCGTCGAACACGAGCGAGGTCACGGAGGTCAGTGAGCACTCGCGGCGGCGCGGGTCATGCCACAGCGGACGGCCCTCGACGGCCAGGCGCGTCACCCAGATCGGCAGCTGGTGCGAGACGAGCACGGACTCGGCGCCGGGCCCCTCGGCGGCCACGGCCTCGCCGCGGAGCCGGTCGACGACGGCCAGCATCCGGGCGGCCTGCGCGCGGTACGGCTCGCCCCAGGACGGGCGCAGGGGATTGCGCAGCCGGGGCCACAGCCGCGGGTTCCGCTTCAGCGACGCCGCCACCTGGGACATGCCCTCGAAGGCGTTCTCCGCCTCGATCAGGTCCGGCTCGGTGACCAGCGGCAGGTCGAACGCGGCCGCGATGGGCGCGGCGGTCTGCTGCGCGCGGGTCAGCGGGGAGGCGGCGACGACGGCGGGCGCCCGGCCGGTCTGCGCGGCACGCTCCTCGAACCACGCGGCCACGCCCCGGGCCATCTCGTGGCCGAGCTCCGAGAGCCCGAACTCCGGCAGGCGGCCGTAGAGGACACGATCGGGGTTGTGGACTTCTCCGTGGCGGACCAGGTGGACGGTGGCGAGCGTCTGCATGGGGCCAGTCTGGCAGAGGCGGACCGGTGGCCCCGGCGGTAGCGTGGAGCACAGCTCGGCGCGACCGCGCCGCCACCCCCGTCCGCACCGAGACGCCGCGAGCGTCGGCGTCGCTAGGAGGCCCCATGTCCGGCACCTCGCCCACCGATCCCCACGGCAGCCAGAACCCGTACGGCGCCGACCCGTACGGCGCCGTCCCGCAGGGGTCGACCCCGGGCTCCCCCGACCCGGCGGGTGCGAGCCCGTACGGCCAGAACCCCTACGGCGCACCGCCGGCGACTCCGTACGGCGCCCCGGGCCAGGCGGGGATGCCCCAGGCCCCCTCCCCCCACGGCCCGGCCGGCTGGCAGTCTCCCGGCCCGGTCGAGCTGCCCCCGCGGCCGCGCTCCCTGACGGCCGCGTTCTGGCTGATCGTCTCGGGCGGCCTCCTGCTGCTGGCGACGACCCTGCTGGCGGCCTTCGCCCTCACCCAGCCGGAAGGCCAGGCCGCGATCCAGCAGGAGCTGGACCGGTCCGTCGAGCAGATGGATCTGCCCGCCGACCAGGCGGAGCAGATGCGCGCCATGATGGACGGGATGCTCCCGGCCCTCGCCACGACGGCGGCCGTGTTCGGCGTGCTCGCGTTCCTCGTCTACCTGTGGGTGGCGTTCGCGATCCGCGGCGGCTCGCGCGCCGCGCGCATCGTCGGAACGGTGCTGGCGGCCCTGTCCGTGCTGGTGCTGGTCTCCAACGCCGTGATGGGGGCGTTCAGCCCGCTGGACCTGGTGTGGGTGGGCCTCGGCGTCGCCGGCATCGTGCTCGCCTACCGCCCGGACGCCACGGAGTACATGCGGCTGAAGGCCTGGCAGCGCTTCGCGCGCCGCTGAGCCCGCTCAGACCCGCGGGGCGTCCAGGAGCCGGCCCAGGCGGGCCGGGTCCACGCGCCAGAAGTCGCGCTGGACGCCGTCGACGAACAGCACGGGCACCTCGTCCGCGAACCGCTCGAGCAGGGCCGGGTGCGCGGCGCCGTCGACGGCCTCCCAGGCCTCGCCCCGCGCATCGCACACCTGCGCCACCGCGGCCTCGGCCTCGGCGCACAGGTGACAGCCGGGCTTCACGAGCAGCTGGACGCGGGCGGTGGCGGCGGGCAGGTCGGCGGTCATGGCCCCACTCTACGGATCGCCGTCCACGACGAAGCCGCCGTCCCCCCGGAAGGGGACGGCGGCTTCGTCTCGTCAGCGCCCGGAGGGCGCGGGCGTCACTTCTTGTTGCGACGCTGGTGACGGGTCTTGCGAAGCAGCTTGCGGTGCTTCTTCTTCGACATGCGCTTGCGGCGCTTCTTGATCACAGATCCCATGGGGACTCCTTGAATCGGGGCGAGGGTCGGCGGTCGTGGGACCGCAGGCATCCGGGGCGCCGGACACGCCGACCCGCATTCCACCGGATGTGGAACGCCTGGAAACGTTCTCGGCCACAATACCGGCCGCACGGGCCGCGGTCGAACCGGGACGCGGGCCGGCTCAGTCGAACCAGGGGTCCAGCCCGTGCAGCGGGAACACCTCGCGGCGCGTGGCCATGATCGACTGGTCCACCGGGTCGGCCGGGTCGTAGCCCACCTCCCACGAGCGCCACCACACGTCCGCGTCCTCGCCCATCACGGTGGGGATCCGCTCGGCGTCGTCCCCCACGTGCACGGACATGTCCCCGGTCAGCTCGTCCGCGGTGAGGGCCCGGACGTGCTCGATCCAGGCGGCGGGGATCTCGCTCTTCACCGGGATCGGGGTCTGCAGGACGGCGGCGGTCAGGTGGGCCCACGCGCGCGGCACCACCCGCAGCGGGTTGTAGCCGCCACCCCCGGTGGCCAGCCACCGGCCGTGCGCGAACCGGTCGGCCCAGTCGCCGACGTCGAACGCGAGCTGGCGCTGGCCGTCCACGGTCAGCCGCAGGTCGGCGAGCGGGTCCGTGCGGTGGCCGTCGCAGCCGTGCTGGCTGACCAGCACGTCCGGGGCGAACGCCTCCAGCAGCGGCGGGACCACGGCGTGGGCGGCGCGCAGGAAGCCGGCGTCGCCGGTGCGCGGGGGCAGCGCGACGTTCACCGCCGTGCCCTGGGCGGCCGCGCCGCCGATCTCATTGGCGAAGCCCGTGCCCGGGAACAGGCTGATGCCCGTCTCGTGCAGGGAGATGGTGAGCACGCGGGGGTCGTCGTAGAAGACCGACTGCGTGCCGTCGCCGTGGTGCGCGTCCACGTCGACGTAGGCCACGCGCTCCGCGCCGAGGTCCAGCAGGCGCTGGATGGCCACGGCGCAGTCGTTGTAGATGCAGAACCCGGACGCCGAGGACCGGGCGGCGTGGTGCATGCCGCCGGCGAAGTTCACGGCGCGGTCCACCTCGCCGGACCAGATGGCCTCGGCCGCCGCGAGGGAGCCGCCCGCGATCCGGGCGGCGGACTCGTGCAGGTCCGGGAACACGGGACAGTCCTCGGTGCCCAGGCCGAAGCGGCCGTCCTCGGCCGACGACGTCGCCGCGGCCCGGCGGACGGCGGCGACGTACTCGGGGTCGTGGACGAGGGCGAGCTGCTCGTCCGTGGCCACGGGCGGCTCCACGATCCGCACGTGGGGCGCGTCCAGCAGGCCGAACGCCTCCACGAGCCGGTGCGTGAGGTCCAGCCGCAGGGGCGCCATCGGGTGCTCCGCGCTGAACCGGTAGCGGAGCAGGCTGGAGTCCCACACCACAGCGGCGGGGGTGGGAGCGGGAGGGGTGGACGTGGTGCTCATCACGGTCCAGCCTAGGGCTCCGGGCGGCACGGTGGCGACGAGCGCCTCGGATGTCTCACCCGCGTGACGCGCGGGCCTCAGGGGCGCGCGATACTGGGAGCCGGTCCGTTCCCCGTCCCCGTGCAGGAGGTGCCCCGTGGCAGGTCCCCGTCCGACCCCGCACGCCCGCCGCCACGGCGGGGTGCGCCGGCCCGGCGGACTCCCCCGGCCCGGCCAGGCCTCCACGCTGGAGTCCTCGACCGACCTGCGCACGGCGCTGCGGCGCTCGGGCCGTGCCGTCAGCTCGGTGGTGGGCGGCTCCCCGGCCCGCGCCGCCCTCTCCGCCTTCGCCCTCATGGCCCTGGTGTTCACCGGGCTCCTCGCCCTGCCGTGGGCCGCGGCGGACGGCCACGCCACCCCCCTGCACGACGCCATGTTCACCGCGGTCTCCGCCTTCTCCGTGACCGGTCTGACCACCGTCAACACGGCCGAGCACTGGTCCCCCGCGGGCCAGGTGGTCATCCTCGTGGCCATCCAGATCGGCGGCCTGGGCATCCTCTCGATGGCCTCGCTGCTCACGTTGGCCGTCTCCCGGCATCTGGGCCTGAGGTCGAAGCTGGCGACGCAGCAGGCGGGCATGACCTCCGGCAGTCTCGGCGAGGTCGGCCAGCTGCTGCGCGTCGTCGTCGTGACGGTGCTGACCGCCGAGGCCGCGCTGGCGCTCGTCCTCGTGCCGCGGTTCGCGGCCATCTCCGGCTCGTGGCTCACCGGCCTGTGGCACGGTGTCTTCTACTCGGTCAGCGCCTTCAACAACGCGGGGTTCACCCTGCACGTGGACGGCCTGCCGGAGATCATGCACGACCCGGTGGTCATCACGGTGCTCGGCGTCGGCGTGTTCCTCGGCGCGCTCGGCTTCCCCGTGGTCATGGTGCTGCTGGAGAAGGGGTGGCGGTTCCGGGAGTGGAACCTGCACACCAAGCTCACGGTCGAGGTGACGCTGGCCCTGCTGGTGCTCGGCGCCGTCGCCCTCTTCTTCTTCGAGGCGGGCAACCCGGCGACCCAGGCCGGCATGGGCTTCTGGCAGCGGGTCGGGCACTCCCTGTTCGGCTCCGTGATGACCCGCTCCGGAGGCTTCGCGATCGACGACACGAACGCGCACCAGCCCGAGTCCCTGCTGCTCATGGACGCGCTGATGTTCGTGGGCGGTGGGTCCGCCTCCACCGCGGGCGGCATCAAGGTGACCACGCTGGCGATCATGTTCCTCGCGATCGTGGCGGAGGCGCGCGGCGACCGCGAGGTGACGGCGCACGGCCGCACGATCGCCCCCGAGTCCCTGCGCGTGGCCATCGCGGTGCTCGCACTCGGGGCCACCCTCGTGCTCGTGGCCACTCTGGCGCTGGTGCACATCACCGACGAGTCCCTCCAGCGACCCCTGTTCGAGGTGATCTCCGCGTTCGGCACGTGCGGGCTCTCCGTGGGCGTCTCCGCGGAGAGCCCACCGGCCGGCAAGTACGTCCTGACGGCCATGATGTTCGCGGGCCGCGTTGGTACGATCACGTTCGCCGCCGCCCTGGCCCTGCGCCAGCGGCGCGTGCTCTACCGCTACCCCGTCGAGAGGCCGGTCATTGGCTGACACCCCGCAGCGCACCGATCCCAACGCCCCCGTGCTCGTCGTGGGGCTGGGCCGCTTCGGCGCCGCCACGGCCGAGGAGCTCGTCGCACAGGGGCGCGAGGTGCTCGCCGTCGAGCGGGACCCCGTCCTCGTGCAGCGCTACGCCCCCTCGCTGACCCACGTGGTGGAGGCGGACGCCACCGACCCCGAGGCCCTGCGCCAGCTCGGCGCGCAGGACTTCTCGACGGCGGTGGTCGGCGTGGGCACCTCCATCGAGGCATCGGTGCTGATCACCGTGAACCTCGTGGACCTGGAGATCCCGCACATCTGGGTGAAGGCGATCAGCGAGGCGCACGGCACGATCCTCAAGCGGATCGGGGCGAACCATGTGATCTTCCCGGAGCACGACGCCGGCGTGCGCGCCGCCCACCTCGTGAACGGGCGCATGCTCGACTTCATCGAGTTCGACGACGACTTCGCGATCGTGAAGATGTACCCGCCGGCCGAGTGCGTGGGCTTCACGCTCGCCGAGTCCCACGTGCGCTCCAAGTACGGCGTGACCGTGGTGGGCGTGAAGACCCCGGGCGAGGACTTCACCTACGCCCAGCCGGACACCCGGGTGGGCCCGCGCGACACCCTCATCGTCTCGGGCCACACCGACCTCATCGACCGGTTCGCCGCCCGGCCCTGAGGCACGCCGGAGCCGTCAGGCCCCGAACTCCTCGGCCATCTCCTTGTCGCGCTGCGCGGCCGCGTCCATGGCACGGTTCACGAGGTCGCCCATGCCGCCGTCCAGGAACGCCTCCACGGCCTTCTCGGTGGTGCCGTTCGGGCTCATCACGGCCTTGCGCAGAGCCTCGGCCCTGGCCCCCTCCTGCTGGAGCATGATGCCGGCGCCCTTGACGGTGGCCGCGGCCATGGCCTCGGCGGAGGCGGCGTCCAGTCCCATCTCCGCACCGTGGGCGGCGATCAGCTCGGCCAGCAGGAACACGTAGGCCGGGGCGGAGCCGGCGGTGGCCACCACGGCGGAGAGCTGCTCCTCGGCCACCGGCACCACCAGGCCGGAGCCCTCGAAGAGAGCGCGCACGGCGGTGGCCTGCTCCTCGGTGACGCCCGGCCCGGGAGCCACGCCCACGACGCCGGAGCCCACCGTCAGGGGCGTGTTCGGCATGGTCCGCACGATCGGCTGCCCCGCCGGCAGCACGGCGGCCATGGTCGCGGCGGTGACGCCGGCTGCCACGGACACCACCACGGTCTCGGGGCGCAGCGACGGCGCCAGGTCCGTGAGGGTGGCGACCATGTCCTTCGGCTTCACGCCCACCAGGACGATGTCCGCCTCGGCGACCGCGGCATGGTTGGCGCGTTCGTCCCGCTCCTGGGGGGTCACGGTGACGCCGTGCTGCGCGGCGGCCTTCTCGGCGGAGGCGGCGGAGCGGGTGGTCGCGGTGACGTCCTCAGCGCGCACGGCGCCGGCCTCGAGGGCTCCGGCGAGGATCGCGCCGGTCATGGTGCCCAGGCCCAGGATGGTCAACTTCATGGTCGGCCCGTCTCCTTCGTGGTCGGGCGCGGAGCGCCGTCGTCGTCGTGGTGGTCGGTCCCGCCGGCGGCCAGATGCTCGCGCGCGAACGCGAGCGAGGCGGCCAGCTTCTCCTCGCGCTGGCCCGCGTACTCCACGCCGCGGGTGCCCACCTCCACGCACACCGCGCCGGCCAGGCCCTCGGTCGCCACGTGGCGCAGGGTCTCGGCCACGCGCTGCGTGCCCTCGCCGGGGACCAGGTGGTCGTCCTTGCCGGAGTCGTCGCCGTCGGTGAGGTGGACGTGCCGCAGCCGCGGGCCGAGCTCGCGGACGGCCGCCAGGGAGTCCGCCCGCGCGATGGCCGCGTGGGAGAAGTCCCAGCAGACGTGCTCGTACGGCTCGGGCAGCGGGTTCCAGTGCGGCAGGTACATCTTGGCCTCGCGGCCGTAGGCCCGCCACGGGTACATGTTCTCCACGGCGATCACGACGCCGGTCTCCGCCATGAGCTCGTGGATGCCCTCTGCGAAGCGCACCGCGTACGTGCCCTGCCAGCGGAACGGCGGATGGGCCACCACGGTGGCCGCGCCCACGGCCTGCGCCAGCTCCACGGAGCGGCGGATCTTGGACCACGCGGAGCCCCAGACCTGCTGCGTGAACAGCAGGGTGGGCGCGTGGATGGAGTCGATGGGCATCCCGTGCCGCTCGGACAGCCGCGCCAGCCGCCGCGCGTCCTGGCTCCACGCGTTGTGCGTGACCATGACCTCCACACCGTCGTAGCCGAGGTCCTCGGCGGTGGCGAACACGTCCTGGGTGCCCAGGGGGAACACGGACGAGGAGGACAGGGTCACGGGGATGTCCGCGCCGAAGCGCGCCGCGGGGGCCAGGTGCGCGGTGGAGCCCGGCATGGTCAGCGCACCCCCAGGCTCAGTCCCGGCAGGAGGGTGTCCGGATTGAGGTTCACGTGGCCGACGCCGGGCAGGCCGTCCCGGGTGAGGTGGCCCTCGAGCATGAGCGCATCGAGGCGGTTGAGGATCAGGCCCTCGCGCAGCGCCCACGGGCAGATCTCGAGCTGGGCGATGCCGAACGTGCGCATGGCCGTCAGCGCGACGATCGCCCCCGCGAACACCTGGTGCGCGCGCACGTCCGAGACGCCGGGCAGCTCCGCCCGCTCCGCGATGGTCATCGCCGCGAGGCGGTTCACCCACAGGTGCAGGTCGTCCGCGCGCAGGTGCCGCTTCACGAAGGGCCCCGCCGCCGACGGCGCCGCCCCGGTGATCCGGGCGAGGGAGCGGAACGTCTTCGAGGTGGCGGTGACCACCACGGGCGACTCGATGCGCGGGAAGGCCGTGTACGCCTCCTCGAGTCGCTTCTCCACGTGCTTGCGGAGCTTCTTCACCGCCTTGGGGCTGGGCGGGTCCTCGGGCACCCAGTCGCGGGTGAGGCGGCCGGCGCCCAGCGGCAGGGACAGGGCGTGCGAGGGCAGCTCGTCCTGGCCGTAGGCGATCTCGAAGGAGCCGCCGCCGATGTCGAAGTTCAGGATGGAGCCGGCGTCCCAGCCCTGCCAGCGGCGCACGGCGAAGTACGTCATGGCCGACTCCTGGTCCCCCGTGAGCTCGGAGAGGTGCACACCGGTCTCGGCCTGCACGCGGGCCAGCACGGCGGCGCCGTTCGCGGACTCGCGGATCGCCGAGGTGCAGAACGAGATCATGTCCTCCGCCCGATGCTCCTCCGCGAACGCGGCGGCCTCCCGGACGAAATCCACGAGCTCTCGCTGACCCTCCTCCGTGATCGCCCCGTCGGCGTCCTGGTAGCGGATCAACGGAAGGGAGCGCTTGTGCTCCGCGTAGGCGACGGGGCGGGCCCCCGGGTGGGCGTCCACGAGCAGCAGGTGGACGGTGTTGGAGCCGATGTCCAGGACGCCGAGGCGCATGGCGCTCAGGCCTTCTTCCGCGCGGTGGTCTTCTTGGCCGGGGCCTTGCGGGCCGCCGGCTTCTTGGCACCGCCGCGGGTGGCCGGGCCCTTGGCACGCTTGTCCGCGAGCAGCTGGTAGGCCTCCTCCGCCGTGAGCTCCTCGGGCTGACGGCCGCGCGGGACGGTGATGTTGGTGACCCCGTCCGTGACGTACGGGCCGAAGCGGCCCTCCTTCACGGTGACCTTCTTGCCGGAGACCGGGTCCTCGCCGAACTCGGCCAGCGGCGGCTTGGCGGCCCCGCGGCCACGCTGCTTCGGCTGGGCGTAGATCTCGAGGGCCTGCTCCTGCGTGATGCTGAAGATCTGGTCCTCGGACTCGAGCGAGCGCGAGTCCGAGCCCTTCTTCAGGTAGGGCCCGAAGCGGCCGTTCTGGGCGGTGATGACCTCGCCCTCGGCGTCCGCGCCCACGACGCGCGGCAGGGACATCAGCTGCAGCGCCTGCTCGAGGGTCACGGTGTCCACGGACATGCTCGTGAAGAGGGAGCCGGTGCGGGGCTTCTCCTTGGCCGGCTTCTTCTTCGGCTTGGGCTTGCCGTTCTTGTAGTACTCGGTGGGCTGGGCGTCGAGCCAGGCCTGCAGCTCCTCCTCGGTCATCTCCGGGATGACCTCGGTGACGTAGGGCCCGTAGCGCCCGTCCCTGGCGACGACGGTCCGGCCCGTCTCCGGGTCCGTGCCGAGCTCGCGCTCGGAGGGCTGGGCGGTGGCGAACAGCTCCTCGGCCTTGGCCGGGGTGAGCTCGTCCGGGGCCAGGTCCTCGGGGACGTTGGCGCGCGGCGGGGTGGCGCCCGCCTCCGCGTCGGCCGGCAGCGACCGCTCCAGGTACGGGCCGTACTGGCCCACCCGCAGGGTGATGTCCTCGGTGATCGGCAGCGAGTTCACGGCTCGCGCGTCGATCTCGCCGAGGTTGTCCACCACGTGCTTGAGGCCCTCGACGCCCTTCTCCGTCTCCGCGGCGGGGGCCCCGAAGTAGAAGGTCTGCAGCCAGGCCTCGCGGCCGAGCTCGCCCGCGGCGATCCGGTCGAGGTCGTCCTCCATGCGGGCCGTGAAGTCGTAGTCCACGTACTTCGCGAAGTAGTCCTCGAGCAGTCCGATCACCGCGAACGCGGTCCACGACGGGACGAGCGCGGTGCCGCGCTTGGACACGTAGCCGCGGTCCATGATCGTGGAGATCGTCGGGGCGTACGTGGAGGGCCGCCCGATCTCGCGGCGCTCCAGCTCGGCGACGATCGACGCCTCGGTGTAGCGGGCCGGCGGGGAGGTCTCGTGCCCGGTGGCCTCGATCGGGTCACCGGTGAGGCGCTCGCCCTGGGCCACCTGCGGCAGGCGGCGGTCCTTGGCCTCCGCGTTCTCGCCGTCGACCTCGGCGTCCCGGCCCTCCTCGTACGCGTCGAGGAAGCCCTTGAACGTGATGACGGTGCCCGAGGCGCTGAACTGCGCGAGGCGGCCGTCCTGCGCGGTGGCCGAGAGCCGCAGCGTGGCGGTGTAGCCCTTGGCATCGGCCATCTGCGAGGCCACGGTGCGCTTCCAGATCAGCTCGTACAGGCGGAACTCGTCCGGGCGCAGCTCGGCCTTGACCTGGGCCGGGGTCCGGAAGGAGTCCCCCGCGGGCCGGATGGCCTCGTGGGCCTCCTGCGCGGTCTCGTTGCGCTTGGCGTAGACGCGCGGCTGGGCCGGCACGGCGTCCGCCCCGTAGAGCTCGGTGGCCTGGCGCCGGGCGGCCTGCACGGCTTCCTGCGAGAGGTTCACCGAGTCCGTGCGCATGTACGTGATGTAGCCGTTCTCGTACAGGCGCTGGGCCACCTGCATGGAGACGCGGGAGCTCATGCGGAGCTTGCGGGCGGCCTCCTGTTGCAGCGTGGAGGTGGTGAAGGGGGCGGCCGGGCGGCGGGTGTACGGCTTGTCCTCCACCGAGTCGACCGTGAAGTCCGCCCCGCGCAGACCCTCGGCCAGCGAGCGGGCGCCGGCCTCGTCCAGGTGGGTCACCTTCTTGCCGGCGGAGGCCTTGAGCCGCCCGGCGTCGTCGAAGTCGCGGCCCGTGGCCACGCGCTCGCCGTCCACCGTGCTGAGGCGGGCCGTGAACGAGCTGCCCACGGCGTCCGCGGCCTGCGCGCCCTCGGCCACCGTGAAGGTGCCCTCCACGCCCCAGTAGTGGGCGGAGACGAAGGCCATGCGCTCCCGCTCGCGCTCGACGACGAGGCGGGTGGCCACCGACTGCACGCGGCCCGCCGAGAGCCCGCGGGAGACCTTGCGCCAGAGCACCGGCGAGAGCTCGTAGCCGAACAGGCGGTCGAGGATGCGGCGCGTCTCCTGGGCGTCCACGAGGGCCGTGTCCAGCTCACGGATGTTCTCCAGACCGCGGCGCACGCCCTCCTGGGTGATCTCCCCGAAGGTCATCCGGTACACCGGCACCGTGGGCTTGAGGGTGTCCAGCAGGTGCCAGGCGATGGCCTCGCCCTCGCGGTCCGCATCCGTGGCGAGGTAGAGGGCCTCGGCGTCCTTGAGCTCGCGCTTGAGCTCGGTGACCTTCTTCTTCTTGTCCGGGTGCACCACGTAGTACGGGGTGAAGCCGTGCTCCGTGTCCACGGCGAACTTCCCGAACGGGCCCTTCTTCATGTCCGCCGGCAGGTCCGAGGGCTTGGGCAGGTCGCGGATGTGCCCCACGGAGGAGTCCACCACCCAGCCGGAGCCCACCGCGTTGAGGTACTTCGCGATGGACTTGCTCTTGGCCGGGGACTCCACGATGACCAGCTTCTTGCCCTCGGGCACGGGAGCGGTCACGGAAGCGGATGACGTGGACAAGGGGGTCCTCCTCGGACGGGGAAGGCGGTGGTTCCGGGCCGGTGCGCGGTGCACGCCGGCGTCGGGCGGACGTCCCCACATCGTAGGGGGCGCGGTGCCCACGATAACGCCCGGCGTCCCCGCGCCCGCCACCGCCCGATCGTCAGCCCTCCACCAGGAACCCGTCCTCGTACAGCTCCCGCAGCGCGGCCAGCAGGCCGGCCCGCCCGACGTCGTCCAGCTCCAGCAGCGCGGCGACCGCGCCCACCAGCTGCCCCACGGACAGCTCACCGTCGGAGGCGGACAGCACGCCCGCCGTCGCGGTGTCCAGGCGCGCCACGCGCCGGAACCCGGAGCCCTGCCGGGCCAGGATCACCTCGGGGTGCTCCGCCCCGAACCGCTGGTGGCGCTCCTCCGTGACGTCCGCGGCCACGCGCAGGTGCAGGCCGCGCAGCACGGCCAGCGCCGGGTCCCCGACGGCGTCCCCCACCCCGGCGCCCGCGGCGAGCCGGTCCCGGCGGGCGACGGCGGCGGCCCACGCGGCACCGAGGGCCTCGTCGACCGGCTGGGTCAGCTCCTCGGCAACCACCCACCCCCGGCCCTGGGAGCCGTCCGCGGCGGGCCGGCGCAGCCACACGTGGCCGAAGCCCACGCCCGCGACCCCGCGCGCGGCGAAGTCGTCCAGGTAGCCGCGGTAGGCGGTCTCGTAGGCGGGCGGGTCGAGCTCGAGCGAGGAGTCCTGCAGCCACGTCTCCGCGTAGCCCGCGGGGTCCTGCCGGTCGCGCTGGAGGAACCAGGCCTGCATCCCCGGCGCCACCCACGAGCGCGGGCGCGCGTCCCACGGTGCGGTGTCGGCGTCGGCGGTGTCCCCCGCCGGGATCTCCCAGTTGGCGAGCAGCTGCGCGGTGCCGCCCTCGGCGAGCACGTCCGGCAGGGCCGCGATCAGCTCCGCGACGATCCGGTCGCCTTCGCGGCCGCCGTCGCGGTAGGTCAGCACGGGCGCGTCCGGGTCCGTGCGCGGGGTGATCACGAACGGCGGGTTCGAGACCACGAGGTCGAACCGCTCCCCCGTCACCGGCGCCAGCAGATCGCCGGCCGCCAGCCGGACCCGGTCCTCGAGCCGGTCCCGGTCGAGGCCGAGCACGTCCGCGTTGAGCAGCAGGTTGAACCGGGTGAATGCCAGGGCCCGCTCGGACAGGTCCGTGGCGGTGACATGGTCGGCGTGGGCGAGCAGGTGCAGGGTCTGGATCCCGCAGCCCACCCCCACGTCGAGGGCGCGGGCCACGGGACGGCGCTGCGTGGCGCCGGCGAGCGTGAGGGAGGCCCGGCCGACGCCGAGCACGTGCTCGGGAGGCAGCGGGCCGCGCCGCTGCAGGGCCGTCAGGTCCGAGGCGATCCACATCCGGCCCGGCTCGTCCGCCTCGTACGGCGAGAGGTCCACCGCGCCGCGCACGCGCCCGTCCGGCCCCTCGACGACGAGCCCGGCCGCCACGGCCCCGGCCAGGCCGAGGCGGGGCAGCGCGGCGTCGAGGTCGGCGGCGGGGACGGGGTCGCCGAGCAGCCAGGCCCCGACGGCGGCGGCGAGGCCCCGCGTGCCGTACCGGTCGCCGGGGCCGGCTGCGTCGTCGTGCCGGCCGGGGCCCGCCAGGTGACCGGCGACGACGCGGCGGGCGGCCTCGGCGTGCTCGCGGTCCAGGGCGCGCGTGGCCACGGGCCCGAGCAGACCCTCGACGGCGGCGGTGGTGAACGGCAGGGCCGCCAGGTCCGCGGCGAGGGCCACGGCCGTGGCCGGGGTCAGCCGCGGGGCGGGGGGCGACGGGGGTGTCGGGACGGGACTCAAGCCTCGGTCCTCTCGGCGGGGTGGGGGCGGTGGGCGCAGACGGGACAGCGGTGCTCGGGGGCGTCGACGGCGCAGGCCGCGCAGCGGACCTCGAGCGTGGTGCAGGCCGGGTCGGCGCAGTTGCGCAGCGCCGAGGTCGGGGCCTGGCACGTGACGCACCGGCCGATGGTCTCGGCGTCGGCGGTGGAGCGGGTGGACAGGCGCCGGTCGAACACGGCCAGCTCGCCCCGCCACAGTCCGGCGTCGCCGCGGGCCTCGCCGTAGCGGACGATGCCGCCGTCGAGCTGGTAGACCTCGGCGAAGCCGCGGTCCTTGAGCAGGGCGGAGAGGACCTCGCAGCGCACGCCGCCCGTGCAGTAGGTGATCAGCGGCGCGTCCTTGAGGTGGTCCAGGGCCCCGGAGTCGACGGCGGCGAGCAGGTCGCGGGTGGTGTGCGCGTCCGGGACCACGGCCCCGTCGAAGCGGCCGATGGCCGCCTCGACCGTGTTGCGGCCGTCGAGGAAGCGCACGGGGTTGGCGGTGCCGGCGCGCTCGGCGACGAGCGCGTCCACCTGGGCGGGCGTGAGCCGCTCCCCCGTGCCGACGACGCCGCCCGCGTCCACGGTGACGCGCTCGGGGGCCCCGAACGCGACGAGCTCGGGCTTGAGCTTGACGGAGAGGCGGGGGAAGTCCGCCGCCGAGCCGTCCGACCACTTCACCTCGAGGTCCCGGAACGCCGGATGCTCCCGCGTGCCGCGCACGTAGCGCTTGACCGCGTCGACCGGTCCGCCGACGGTCCCGTTGATCCCCTGCGGCGACACGATGATCCGGCCGGTCAGGCCGAGGGACGCCGCGAGCGCGCGCTGCCACAGCCGCACCGCCTCGGGGTCGGCGAGCGGGGTGAACCGGTAGTACAGCGCGATGCGGGAGAGGGCGGCGGTGCTCATCGAGGTCCAGGCTAGTGCGCGGCCCCGGACGTGACGGCCGTGAGGGACGGGCGGGGCCTGGCCCGCACCGGCCACACGCCTTACCATTCAGACATGACTGAGCATCTGGATCCGGCACTGGTCGACATCTGGTTCGCGGCCTGGTCGCGATCGCGCGGCTACCGCACGAGCCAGGAGGCGGGGCGACGCGCGGCCCTGCGCACCCCCCGCCCCGCCCACATGATCCCCGGCGGCTCCGGTCGCGCCACGGTGGACGTGCCGGCCACGTGGGAGCACGTGGTGGTGAACCCCTCCCGCGCGGAGCTGGAGGACCTGCGCGAGGCGGTGCGGGACCAGGAGCAGATCCTGCTCACAGTGTTCGGCGACGCCGGCGAGGACCCGAAGGCCATGGGTCTGAAGGCCCAGGCCGAGCCGGAGCGCTTCATGACCATGGACATGGACCCCGAGCTGCAGGACGTGGAGCCCCCGCTGCTGCCCGAGGGCTATGAGGCCCGCGTGGACCAGCCGATGGAGGGCAGTCGTCGCCTGCGCATCCTGGCCGTCGGCGCCTCGACCGCGCCCGAGGGCGAGGAGGAGCTCGCCGCCCTCGGCTGGGTCACCGAGGCGGACGGCACCGCCGTCTACGACCGGATCTGGACGTCCCCGAACCACCGTCGCCGCGGCCTCGGCTCCCTCGTGATGCGCTACCTCACCTCCGAGGTCATGAGCGAGGGCGAGATCAGCCGCGGCCTGCTCGTCGCCTCCCCGGACGGCCAGAAGCTGTACCGCCACCTGGCCTGGACCGACCTCGGCCCCGTGTCCATCTGGGGTCGCGGCCTGGTCGAGGACAACCCCACCGCCGAGCACACCGGCACCATGGGGGCGTGACCGGCCACCTCCCGGAGCACGATCCCTGGGCGGATCCCGCGGGCGGCTGGGGGACGCCCGGCGCGGCGGACGCCGCGCCGCCCGTCGACGACGCTGACCCGGACTTCTCCGGACCGGAGCCGCAGCCCGTCGGTGAGGTGGTGGCCGACGTCGTGGCCGGGCTGTCCGTCACGGCACCCGGCGACCTGCGCCCGGACACCCCGGCGGGGGCCGGACTCCGTGCGGCGCTGGGCCGGACCGGGCTGCCCGAGCAGATCCGCCACGTCACCGAGCTGCCCGCACGGCAGGCCCGGCACACGGACTGGCCCGCGGACGCTCCGGAGGGCCTGGTCGGGGCGTTCGCGGCGCGCGGCGTCGAGCGGCCGTGGCTGCACCAGGTGCGCGCCGCGGCCCTGGCCGGCGCGGGGACGCACACCGTGCTCGCCACGGGCACGGCGTCGGGCAAGTCGCTGGGCTACCAACTGGCGGTCGGCACCCGGCTGGCCGCCGACCCCCGGGCCACCGCGCTCTACCTCGCCCCCACCAAGGCCCTCGCGGCGGACCAGCTGACCTCCTGGCGCGCCCTCGAGCGGGACGGCGCCCCTGGGCTGCGCGCGGCCCCCTACGACGGCGACACCGCACCGCAGGACCGGATCTGGGCCCGCGAGCATGCCACCGTGCTCATGACCAACCCGGACATGCTCCACGTGGGGATCCTGCCGCACCACGAGCGGTGGGCCGCGTTCTTCCGGAATCTGGCGTTCGTGGTGGTGGACGAGTCGCACACGTACCGGGGCGTCTTCGGCTCGCAGGTGGGGATCCTGCTGCGTCGGCTGCGGCGCATCGCCACCCACTACCGCGGGGACCGTCCGGAGACCGTGTTCATCGGGGCGTCGGCGACGTCGGCGGATCCGGCCGGGCACTTCGCCCGACTGATCGGGGCGCCGGCCACGGCCGTCACCGAGGACGCGTCCCCGCACGGGGCGGTCACGGTGGCGTTCTGGGAGCCGGAGCTGACAGACCGCCGGGGCGAGAACGGCGCGCCCGTCCGCCGCTCGGCGATGGCCGCCGCCGCCGACCTGGTCACGGACCTGGCCCTGCAGCAGGTGCGCACGCTGGCGTTCATCCGCTCGCGGCGAGGGGCTGAGGCCATCGCCAGCGCGGCCAAGCGGCAGCTCGAGGAGGTCGAGCCGGGGCTCGGCACGCGGATCGCGGCCTACCGCTCGGGCTACCTGCCCGAGGAGCGGCGGGAGCTGGAGGCGGACCTGCGCTCGGGTCGGCTGCTGGGCATGGCCTCGACGCCGGCGCTGGAGATGGGCATCGACGTCGCGGGGCTGGACGCCGTGGTGGTGGCCGGCTGGCCGGGCACCCGCGCGTCGTTCTTCCAGCAGATCGGCCGCGCCGGGCGCGGCGGCCAGGATGCGCTCGCGTTCTTCGTGGCCTCGGACGACCCCCTGGACACGTTCGTGGTGGACCACCCGGAGGCCGTGTTCGACCTGGGCGTGGAGGACACCGTGGTGGACCCGGAGAACCCGCACCTGCTCGGCCCGCAGCTGTGCGCGGCCGCCGCGGAGCTGCCGATCACGCCCGAGGCGTTCGGCTGGTTCGGGGAGCCGGAGCGGGTGCGCGCCCTGCTGGACGTGCTGGTCGAGCAGGGGCTGCTGCGCCGTCGGCCGGCCGGCTGGTTCTGGACGCACCCCGAGCACGCCGCCGGCATGGTCTCCCTGCGGGACGACGGGGGCGGTCCCATGGACATCATCGACGCCGAGTCCGGCGCCCTGCTGGGCAGGATGGACTCGCCCCAGACCCACTACCAGGCGCATCCCGGCGCGGTGTACGTGCACCAGGACCGCACGTACCTCGTGGAGGAGCTGGACGAGGACGCGCACGCGGTGGTCGTCACGCGCGCCTGGCCGGACTTCACCACGCAGGCCCGGGACGTCACGGAGATCGAGATCGTGGCGGTGCACCGCCGCCTGGACGCGCGCGCGGGCACCCTGCGCTGGTGCCTCGGGGACGTGCAGGTCCGCACCCAGGTGGTGTCCTTCCAGCGCAAGGCCCTGGTCTCCGGGGAGGTGCTCGGCGAGGAGCCCCTCGACCTGCCGGCACGGGACCTGTTCACCTCCGCGGTGTGGTTCCAGGCAGCCTCGGACGAGCTCATCGCCGCGGGACTGACCACGGATCGCCTGCCCGGCGCCCTGCACGCGGCCGAGCACGCGATGATCGGCATGATGCCGCTCGTCGCCTCGAACGACCGCTGGGACATCGGCGGCGTCTCGATGGTCCTGCACCCGGACACCGGCTCCCCCGCCGTGTTCGTCTACGACGGCCGGCCCGGCGGGGCGGGCTTCGCCGAACGCGGCTTCGAGCAGGCGCGGCGCTGGGTCGAGGCGACGGCGGGGGCCATCGCGGCGTGCGAGTGCGCGGAGGGCTGCCCGTCCTGCGTGCAGTCCCCCAAGTGCGGCAACCGCAACAGCCCGCTGGACAAGGCCGGCGCGCTGACCGTCCTGCGGTTCCTGATGGAGCACGCCGATCACCTCGTCCCGGCGGACGCCTCGACCGACGGCTCGGGCGGCGGTGCCTCCGGCGGGTCCGCGGACGCGGCGCCCGGGGCCTGAGACCGCGGCGGGCCCGCGACGGCGTCGGCCGTGGCCGCCGGCAGCGGGGCGCGGGTGAGCTCGACCGCGACGCGCACGGTCCCGTCCTCGCGCACCTCGCACGCCACGACGGCGGCCCCGTTGCGTTCGGCGGTCCGCCCGGCCAGCGCGCACGGCTCGTGGTCGGAGAGCCCGCGCCGGGCGTCGGAGGCGGCGAGCGCCGCCAGATCGGCGGCCCCGGCCGCCCGGGCGCCGGTGACCGAGGCCTGCCCCAGCGCCGCGACCGCCAGCAGCAGCCCCGCCCCCAGGGCGGCGGTGCCCAGGACGGACACGGTGCCCGAGCCGCGTTCGCCCCGCGCGGGCGCCCTCCCGCGGGTCATGACCGGTCCTCCGGCGAAGCGGCGGGCGTTCCGGGCCGCTGGTCGGGGGCGGCGGCGTGCGCGGTGAGGGTGAGGGCCTCGGCCCAGGCGAGCGGCCCGGGACCGGGCTGGACGACCTCGACGGTCACCCAGCCGCCCTCGATGGTGTGCGAGAGCGAGGCATCGTCGCCGGCCATGCGTGCCACGGCGTCCCGGGCCGCCGCCTCGTCATCGCCCCGGGCGAGGATGCGGGCGGCCGACGCCGCCGCGTCCTGACCCCGCACCTGCTGCACCGCGGCTGCGCCGGCCAGCAGGACGGACACGAGCACGAACGCGATCACGGGCAGCAGCACCGCGTACTCGGCGGTGACGGCCCCGGTCTCGCCGCCCCGGGACCACCCCGCCGTCCGGGCGCCCGTGCGGCGCGCGGACGGCGGGGCGGAGGTCGGGTGCTCAGTCACGCTGGAGCGCCCCGGAGACGAGGTCCACGAGCAGCGACTGCACGTCCGGGCTGGTGAGCACGACGGCCAGCACGCCCGCGAAGCCCACGGCGGCGAGCGTGAGGATGCCGTACTCGGCCGTGATCGCGCCGGTCTCCTCGCCCGCGGCGTCGACGACGCGGGCGAGGCGGTCGCGGTCGCTCGGGCGGGTGACGGCGGGCTGGGCGGTGTGGGAGCGGTGGGTCATGGTGGTCCTCCTGGAGTGGGCCCCGCGGTGCGGGGCGGTGATGACGGCCCGGCCGGGCCGCTGGTCCCAGGCTGGCCCGCTCCGGGGCCCGCGCGCCGAGGGCGGCGCGGATCCGGGGATGGGCCGGGGCGATCGGGGCCCTGTGCAGGACCGGACGCCCCGGCGTCGCCGCCGCCTCAGCCCGGTCCCGCCCTGAGCAGGGCCATGACGACGGGCACCACGCCCCAGCACACGAAGGCGGGCAGCAGGCACAGCCCCAGCGGCATCACCAGGCGCACGGCGAGCTCCTCGGCCGCCCGTTCGTCGGCCCGTCGGGTCTGCTGACGGACGGCGGCGGCGGTCTCGGCCAGCGTGCGGGCGCCGGCCATCCCGGACCGATGCAGCGGTCGCAGTCGGGCGGCGGTCTCGATCCACACCGGGTCCGTGTCGAGGCCCGCCCACGCCTCGTCCCAGTCCCGGCCCCACAGCAGCAGCGCCGCCGTGGCCCGCAGGCCGCGGGCGCCCGGCAGGGTCCGGCCGAGGTCGTCCAGCGCGGCGGGCAGGGATCGGCCGGCGCTGAGCAGCGCCGCCAGCACGTCCAGCACGACGGCGGCGCCCACCGCCGCCGGCTCGCGCGCGGCCGCACGCAGCAGCAGGCGCGTCCAGGACCGCCCGGCCAGCCAGAACAGCAGCCCCACCGCGGCGACCACGGCGCCGAAGGGCGAGCGGACCAGGTCCCACGGGGAGGTGCCGAGCAGCCACGCGAGGCCGAGGCCGCCCAGGGGCAGCCACTGCAGCAGTCGGGACGTCGCGCCCGGCCCCGCCGCGGCCGAGCGGCGGGCCCGGGCCGCGTCCACGTCCGCCTCGAGACTGTGGGCCAGCCGCCGGGCCACGGCTGCGGGAGCCGCGCCCGCCCGGGCCCCGGCCGCGAGCGCCGCATCGATCAGCGCCCAGCCCGGGTCCCGTGCGGGGGTCCGCCAGGACGGGGTCCCGCCACGGCCGGTCGCCGCCTCCCCGGTGGGCGCATGCGACGCCGGCACATCCCAGGCCAGCGCCTCGGCCCGGCGTCGGACACGGTGATGGGCACAGCACACGGTCCCCACCTCGCCCGGGTCCGACCCGCAGGCGGGCAGGGTGCACGCGGTCTCCCGCCAGGCCTGCTCCTCGGTCAGGCCGGCCGAGACGAGGGCGGCCCAGCGGCGCAGGACGCCGACAAGCACCTCCGTCTCCTCCTCCGGCCTCGCCCGCCCCGCCCGCCAGGGCAGCAGCGCCACGGCACGCCCAGCGCGCGACCGTCGTGCCTGCCCGGCCGCCGTCGTCGTGCTCACCGGCCGCACCGCCCCGCCAGCCGGGCCGCGAGCGCGGGCACGCCGGGTCCCTCGACGGTCCGCCCACCCGCCGCCTCCGTTCCGGGCCGCCACGTGAGGGCGGGCAGCAGGGCGAACCCGTCGGCGCGCGGGTCCGGGACGGCGAGTTCGACTGGATGCCGCCCGTGGCCGTCGCGGGCGACGTGCAGCACGGCGTCCACGCCGGCGCGGGCCTGCGCGGCCACCGTCTCGGGCCGCCAGCCGGCCAGGGAGGCCATGGCCGTCAGCCGGGCGGGCACCTCGGCGGCGGCGTTGGCGTGCAGGGTGCCCCACGCGCCCTGGTGTCCCGTGTTCAGGGCGGTGAGGACGTCGGCGACCTCGGCGCCGCGGCACTCGCCGACCACGAGCCGGTCCGGCCGCATCCGCAACGCGTGGCGGACGAGCTCGGCCAGTCCGACCTCGCCGGCGCCCTCCGCGTTGGCGGCGCGGCACTGCAGGGCGATCACGTGCGGGTGATCGGGCGCGGCCTCGGCCGTGTCCTCCACGACGACGATCCGTTCGTCCCCCGGCACCCGGCCGAGGGCTGCGGAGAGCAGCGTGGTCTTGCCCGCCCCGGTCGCGCCACTGACCAGGACGGTGGCACGGTCGCGCACGAGCGCCTCGAGGGCGTCGGCCCAGAGGGCGCCGTCCGGCCAGCCGTCGGCCAGCGCGGCCAGCGACGGCGTCGTCGCGGCCGGGATCCGCAGGCTCAGCAGGGTGCCGCCGCCACTGACCGGGGGCAGGACCGCGTGGACGCGCACGCCGCCCACGCGGGCGTCGGCCAGCGGCACCGCCGCGTCGAGGCGGCGGCCGGCCCGGTGCAGCAGCCGCACCGCGAGCGCCCGGGCGGTCTCGGGGTCGAGCCGACCCGGGCGGCGGACGAGGCCTTCGTCCCCGTCGGTCCACACCGCGCCCGCGCCGTCCACGAGCACGTCGGTCACGCCCGGGGTCCGCACCCAGGGTGCGAGCGGGCCGAAGCCGTCGAGCTCATCGACCAGCGCCGCCACGCGCGGGTCGTCGATCGGCGCGTCGAGGGCCTCGGCGATCAGCGGGGCCAGCGGCGGCTCCGCCCCGTCGGCGGCCGACGCACGGGCCTCGGCCACGCGCCGGCGCACGACGGCGGCGTCCAGCCCGCCGGGGCCCGCTGCGGGTGCGGCCAGCGGCGGCGCGGCGACCTGCGTGCGTCCCGGCTCGGCCGGGCCGGTGCGGGGCCACGGGAACCGCCGGCCGCCCTCGGGCGGGGCGGGGCGGCGTCGTCGGCCCCGGGGCGGGCGGGCCGGGGCGGCGGGGACGAACGGGCGCATGGCGGGCCTCCTGCGGGTCGGGGCGGCCGCCGCGGTCCGCGGCCGCCGGCCCGTCCAGTCCACCGTCCCGCCCGGGTGCCCGCGCCCCCGGCCCCGCCGCTGGGGACACGGGCCCGCCCTCCGGCGCCTGTGCAGGAGCGGACGGCGGCGCGCAACCGTCAGTCGCGCAGGATCCGGTGGGTCCGCGCGTCGCGCACGCGGGAGTCGTCCCACGGCACGTCCCAGCCCAGCAGCGCCAGCACGCGGTCGAGCAGCGCCGCCGTGAACCCCCACACCAGGCGCTCGCCCACGAGGAAGCCCGGCGTCTCGCCGCGGCGGCCGCCGGGCCGGGCCACGCGGCACCGGTTCGCGGGGTCCACCAGGTCCGCGACCGGCATCCGGAACACGGCCGCGGCCTCGGCCTGGTCGACCACCGCCACGCGACTGGGGTCCCGCCACCACCCGAGCACCGGGTGCACCACGTGCCCGGAGACCACCACCGGCACCGCCGGCAGCACGCCCAGGACCTCCACGCCGGCCGGGTCCAAGCCGGTCTCCTCCTGCGCCTCGCGCAGGGCCGTGGCCACGACGTCGGCGTCCTCGGGGTCGACGCGACCGCCGGGGAACGCGATCTGCCCGGCGTGCTGGCGCAGGGTGGCAGCGCGCTGGGTCAGCAGCACGTCCACGTGCGGGTGCACGCGCTCGGCGTCGTGACGGGCGGGGACGTCGTCGAGGGCGCCGAACAGGATCAGCACGGCGGAGGGGCGCGGATCGCCGGACCGGGGCCAGTCGAAGCCCCACATCGGCACAGCCTCGGGCGGGATGGTGGTGAGCGAAGCCGGGTCGTGGCGACCCGGCGCGTCCGCAGGGGCCGCGCCCCACCGGGCCACGAGGTCCGCCAGCTGGTCCCGCGCACCCGTCAGCGACGCTTCAGACGTCCCGGCGGCGTCGCGGGAGGTCGGGCGGGGGCTCGCGGGGGTCTCAGGCATGGCCCCCACGCTAGCCGCCGGTCGTAGCCTCGGGGCATGACGGCTCCCCTGACCTCGCCCCCGGCGGCCACCGCGTCCCCGGATCCGGTGGACGTCGCGGTGATCGGCGCCGGCCAGGCCGGACTGGCGGCCGGCTACTTCCTGGCGCGGGCCGCGCGGGACGTCGACCGCGGACGCCGGCCGGGCCCGCCGCCGTCGTTCGTCCTGCTCGACGCGTCCGCCCAGCCCGGCGGCGCGTGGCCGCACCACTGGGACTCCCTGCGCCTGTTCTCCCCCGCCGAGCACTCCTCCCTGCCGGGCCGACCCATGCCGCCGTCGCCCGGCCCCGGCACCCCGGACGCCGGGCACGTCGTCGCGTACCTGGCCGACTACGAGGACCGCTACGGGCTGCCGGTGCGCCGGGGCGTGCGCGTCGCGGCGGTGATGCACGACGCCGCCGCGTCCCCTCCGTTCACCCTGCGGCTCGAGGACGGCTCGGCCCTGAGCGCCCGCGCGGTGGTCTCCGCGACCGGCTCGTTCACCCGCCCGTTCGTGCCGGCCCTCCCGGGCGCCGACCGCTTCGGCGGCACGCAGCGGCACTCCGCCGCGTACCGCTCCCCCGACGCGTTCACCGGGCGGCGCGTCCTCGTGGTGGGCGGCGGCAACTCGGGCGCCCAGATCGCGGCGGACCTGCTGCTGGCGGGTGTCGCCACCACGTGGGCCACCCGGCGTCCGCCCCGGTTCATGCCGGACGACGTCGACGGGCGGGTGCTCTTCGATCGGGCCTCGGCGCGCGTGCTGGGCCGCTCCGAGGCGCGCGTGGGCGACCTCGGGGACATCGTCATGGTGCCCTCGGTGATCCGCGCCCGCGACGAGGCCGGGCTCCACGCGGTCCCCGCGCCCACCGCGCTCACGCCGGACGGCGTCCGCTGGGACCACGACGCCGGCGCGAGCCACGGCTGGCCCGCCGCCAGCCGCGCCGCGGCCCGGGTGCGCGGCACCGAGCACCCGGTGGACGACGTCGTCTGGTGCACGGGCTTCCGGGCGGACCTGCGCCACCTGCGGAGCCTCGAGCTGACCCGCCGCCCCTCCGGGGCGCCGGCGACGGAGCGTGCGCTGCCGACCGCCTCGGTGGACGTGCCGGGGCTGCACCTGCTCGGCTACGACGACTGGTGCGGGGCCGCCTCGGCCACGCTCGCGGGCGTGGGGGTGCACGCGCGCCGGGCCGTCGACGCGATCCTCGCGGGCCTCACCGCGGGCTGAGCGGGTGGACCAGCCGGGCGGTCAGGCCTCCAGTCCGTGGCCGAGCGCGCGCAGCTCGCGGCGCGTCCGCCCCGCGCGCAGGAGCTCGAGCAGCTCCTCCCGGCCGGGCTTGAGCTCGTAGGCGAGCAGGGCGCGCGCCCGCTCGGGGTCGGTCTCCCCCTCGCCGTAGGACGGGCACCAGCGGGCGATCGGGCACGCCCCGCACGCCGGGCGGCGCGCGTGGCACACGCGGCGGCCGTGGAAGATCAGCCGGTGGGAGAGCATCGTCCAGTCCCGGCGCGGGAACAGGGCGCCCACGGCGTGCTCCACCTTCACCGGGTCGGTCTCGTCCGTGAACCCCAGGCGTCGGGCCAGCCGGCCGACGTGCGTGTCCACCGTGATCCCGGGCTGGCCGAAGGCGTTGCCGAGCACCACGAACGCGGTCTTGCGCCCCACCCCGGGCAGCGCCACGAGGTCCTCGAGACGGGCGGGGACCTCGCCGTCGTGCCGGGCCACGAGCTCCTGGGACAGCCGCAGGATCGCCGAGGCCTTGTTCCGGTAGAACCCCGTGGAGCGCACGAGCTCCTGCAGCTCGGGCTCGGTGGCCGCCGCCATCGCGTGGGCATCCGGGAAGCGGGCGAACAGCGCCGGCGTGGCCGCGTTGACGCGCACGTCGGTGGTCTGGGCGGACAGCACCGTGGCCACGAGCAGCTCGAACGGCGTCTCGAAGTCCAGCTCGGCGACGGCGTACGGGTACGTCTCGGCCAGGATCCGGTCGATCCGCCGCGCCCGGCGCACCAGGGCCAGCCGGGTCTCCCCGGTCGGCGTGCCCGTCGACTCCGTCTCCATCCGCGCGTCCTCCCGCCCTCGTGCGATCCGCTCAGGTCCGACCATCCTAGGGAGCGGGGCACATGCCGACGTCCGCACCGCGTCCGGCCCCCGCTTCTGGGTGCGATGCGACACACAGGACCTGAGGATTTGTGGCGACGACGCCGCGCGCGGCATGCTGAGGCGGGAGACTAGTGTGGGACGCGTCACATCCGTGCCGCGCACCGACCGCACCACCCCGAAAGGACCCCGTCGATGGACGAGCAGATCCCCACGTTCCCGCCCCCGACCGAGTTCGCCGCCCAGGCGGTGGCCGGAGCCGACCTCTACGAGGAGGCCGCCGAGGACCGCCTGGCCTACTGGGCCCGCCGCGCCCGCGAGATCCTGCACTGGGAGCAGGACTTCACCGACGTCCTGGACTGGTCCGACGCGCCCTTCGCGAAGTGGTTCGTCGGCGGCACCACCAACGCCGCGTACAACGCCCTGGACCGCCACGTCGAGGCCGGCCACGGCGACCGCGTGGCCATCCACTTCGAGGGCGAGCCCGGCGACACCCGGACTTACACCTACGCCGACCTGGCCGCCGAGGTCCGGCGCGCCGCCAACGCGTTCGAGTCCCTCGGCGTGACCAAGGGAGACCGCGTGGCCGTCTACCTGCCGATGATCCCGGAGGCCGTCATCACGATGCTCGCGTGCGCGCGCATCGGCGCGGTCCACTCCGTGGTCTTCGGCGGCTTCTCCTCCGACGCCCTGCGCTCCCGCGTGGACGACGCCGAGGCCAAGCTCGTCGTCACGGCCGACGGCTCCTTCCGCCGCGGCAAGCCCTCCATGCTCAAGCCCGCCGTGGACCAGGCCCTCTCCGCGCCCGGCCACACCGCCGAGCACGTGCTCGTGGTCCGCCGCAACGAGGCCGAGGTCGAGATGACCGAGGGCCGCGACCTGTGGTGGCACGACGTCGTGGACGCCCAGTCCGACGAGCACGAGCTCGTGTGGCACGACGCCGAGCACCCGCTCTACATCCTCTACACCTCCGGTACCACCGGGAAGCCGAAGGGCATCCTGCACACCACCGGCGGCTACCTCGTGCAGGCCGCGGCCACCCACCACGACACCTTCGACCTGCACCCGGAGTCGGACGTCTTCTGGTGCACCGCCGACGTCGGCTGGGTCACCGGGCACTCCTACGTCGCCTATGCGCCGCTGGTCAACGGCGCCACCCAGGTGATCTACGAGGGCACCCCGGACTCCCCGCACCAGGGCCGCTGGTGGGAGATCGTGCAGAAGTACGGCGTGAGCATCCTCTACACGGCGCCGACGGCGATCCGCACGTTCATGAAGTGGGGCCGGCACATCCCGGACGAGTACGACCTCTCCAGCCTGCGCGTGCTCGGCTCCGTGGGCGAGGCCATCAACCCGGAGGCCTGGCGCTGGTACCACGAGGTCATCGGCGCCGGCCGCTGCCCCATCGTGGACACCTGGTGGCAGACCGAGACAGGCGCCCACATGCTCACCCCGCTGCCCGGCGTGACCACCCTCAAGCCCGGTTCCGCCCAGAGGCCGGTGCCCGGCGTCGTGCTGGAGGTCGTGGACGAGCTCGGCGAGCCCATGACGGACACGAGCGCGGGCTTCCTCGTGGTGCGCGAGCCGTGGCCGTCCATGCTGCGCGGCATCTGGGGCGACCGGGAGCGCTTCAAGGAGACCTACTGGTCCCGCTTCCCCGGCATGTACTTCGCCGGCGACGGCGCCCGCTACGACGAGGACGGCGACATCTGGCTGCTGGGCCGCGTGGACGACGTCATGAACGTCTCCGGCCACCGCCTGTCCACCACCGAGATCGAGTCCTCCCTCGTGGCGCACCCGTCCGTGGCCGAGTCCGCGGTGGTCGGCGCGAAGGATGAGACCACGGGCGAGGCGGTCGTCGCGTTCGTCCTGCTCACCGAGGACGCCGCCGCGGCCGATCGCGACGTCGCCGAGGTCGAGGAGGAGCTGCGGCAGCACGTGGGCAAGAACATCGGCCCCATCGCCAAGCCCAAGCGCGTGCTCGTGGTCCCCGAGCTGCCCAAGACGCGCTCCGGCAAGATCATGCGCCGCCTGCTCAAGGACGTGGCCGAGGGCCGCGACCCGGGCGACTCCACCACGCTGGCCGACCCCACGGTCATGCAGCGCATCGTGGAGACGCTCGCACCGAAGGCCTGAGCCGGCACGACGACGCCGCCCCGGTCCGCACGCTGTGTGCGGTCCGGGGCGGCGTCGTCGGTGGGCGGGCCCGGCTCAGGCGCGGGCGGCCGCGTCCCGCCGGACCAGCTCCACGGCCTCGTCGGGCGTGTAGCCGAGGCGTTCGAGCAGGGTGTCGAGACAGCGGCGCACGGCCTGGTGCGCGGCGTCCGCGCGGGCGTCCGCCGAGGCGGCCACGAACGTGCCCGCGCGCCCCCGGGTGCGGATGGTGCCGTGCGCCTCGAGCTCCTTGTAGGCCCGGGCCACGGTGCCCGGTGCCACGCCGAGCTCGGCCGCGAGCGCACGCACGGGCGGCAGTCGGTCCCCGCGGGCGAGGGATCCGGAGGCGACGCCGGCCAGGACCGCGTCCACGATCTGCCGGTAGGGCGGGGCCGGCAGGCTCCCGTCCACCGCCACGACCGGCAGGGAGGCGGAGACCACGCCCGCGGCCCCGTCGGCGACCGAGGCCGCGGACGGGGCCGCTGCGGACGGACCGGGGGCCCTCATCGACTCACCGGTGCTGCGCGTCGAGACGGCCATCCTCGCGCTCCCACACGGCGGGGGCCAGTTCGTCCTCGATGGCGAGGTCGCCCGAGGAGTCGTCCGGGTGGCGGAGCAGGTGGACGGCGGAGACCGCGAGGCCGCCCCACACCAGGAGGATGGCCAGGGACATCATGACGATCGCTGCGGTGCTCATCGGTCAGAGCTCCTTCCGGGTGGCGGCCGCGGGCACCACCGGCAGGGCGCCGGTGGGGACGGTGCCCTCGGGCACGGCGTTGTGCGGGATGAGGTCGCCGTGGATCTCGCTGTCCAGGTCCTCGGCGTAGAGGTTGGACTTGCGGGACCACGGGATCAGGGAGAGCAGGATCGCCAGGGCGACGGAGCCGAGCGCGATGCCCCAGCCGAAGACGCCGAGGAAGTCGCCCGGGTAGCCCTCATAGCCCTCCGCGATCACCTTCATGATCCAGGAGAGCCAGATGTAGGCGAGCACGATCGGCATGAGCACGCCGATCAGCAGCACGTACCCGCGGCCGACCTTGAAGGAGGAGACGGCGTTGAGGTGCGCCGTGATGCGACGGGCCGAGCCCAGCGCACCGGTGACCAGGAGCACCGACAGGAGCGCCGCGCCCACGATGCCGAAGTTGTTGGCGAACGCGTCCATGGTGTCCAGCATCTGCAGGCCCGTGGTGGTGGAGAACAGGGCGAGGGAGACCACCCCGGACAGGCCGATCACCACGATCGTGGCCGTCCAGCGGCCCCAGCCGAGCTTGTCCTTCACGGCGGAGATGACGACCTCGAGGATCGAGATCAGCGAGGTGAAGCCGGCGACCACGAGCGAGCCGAAGAACAGCACGCCGATCAGGGCGCCGAGCGGGGCCTGCGAGATCAGGGTGGGGAAGGCGATGAACGCCAGGCCGATGCCGCTGCCGGCCACCTCGGCCACGGACACGCCGGAGGCCTGCGCCATGAAGCCCAGGGCGGAGAACACGCCGATGCCGGCCAGGATCTCGAAGCCCGAGTTGGAGAAGCCGACCACCAGGCCGGAGCCGGTGAGGTTCGTGCGGCGGTTGAGGTAGGAAGCGTAGGTGATCATGATGCCGAAGCCGACGGACAGCGAGAAGAAGATCTGACCGTAGGCGGCGATCCAGACGCCCGGGTCCGCCAGCGCGGCCCAGTTCGGCGTGAACAGCGCGTCCAGGCCCTGGGCGGCGCCCGGCAGGGTGAGGGCGATGCCGACGAGGATCAGGAACATCACGACGAGCAGCGGGATGCCGACCATCGAGGCCAGGGCCACGCCCCGGCGCACGCCGAAGCCCATGATGAGCAGCGTGATCACCCAGACGGCGAGCATGGGCCAGAAGACGCCCGAGACGACGTCGAAGGACGGGGACGGGTCGTCGGCGACCTGCAGGTAGTCGCCCATGAGGAAGGTCTCCGGGTCGTCGCCCCACCGCTGGTCCACGGAGAACCAGGTGTACATGATCGCCCAGCCGATGATCGCGGCGTAGTAGATCCCGATGACGACGCAGATGAGCACCTGCCACCAGCCGACGGTCTCGGTCCACCGGGACAGGCGCCGGAACGCCAGCGGCGCGGAGCCGCGGAAGCGGTGGCCGATCGCGTAGTCGAAGAACAGCAGCGGGATGCCCGCGGTGAGCAGCGCGATCAGGTAGGGGATGACGAACGCGCCGCCGCCGTTCTCATAGGCGACGTAGGGGAAGCGCCAGATGTTGCCGAGGCCCACGGCGGAGCCGATGGCCGCCAGGATGAAGGCCCACCGGCCGGTGAACTCCTCCCGGGTGCGCTTCGGCGCCGACGCGGGCGCGGAGACGGTGCTGGACATGCAGGACCTCCGGGGGTCGGGAAAACTCGAGTGTGACGGAGGACACAATAGTCGACACGGGCCGTTGCCGGACAGTCCGGTCCGGAATGCGGGCATCAGGCGCGTGGCGCGGCGCCGGCTCAGCCGCCCGGGACGCAGTCCCCCGAAGGGACCGTGGCCGTCATTTCCGGGGCCGCGGCGACGACGGGGGCGATGGTGTCCGCCGTCAGGGCGTAGCCGACGGCGTCCGAGCCCGGGGCCCGGGCGAACACCAGACCGGCCAGGTTCCCGGCCGTGTCCACCACCGGGCCGCCCGAGTAGCCGTGGCGGATGTCCGCCGCGAGGGTGTAGACGTCCACCATGCTCGCGGCACCGGTCAGGACGTCGCCGAGCGGCACCTCGCCGACGGCCTGCACGGTCGCGGGGGTGGAGGCGAACGGGCCGCCGTCGGGATAGCCCAGGACGGAGGCCGACGCGCCGCCCGTCAGCTCGGCGCCGACCGGCATGACGGGCAGGTTCGCGTCGTCGACCGCCAGGACGGCGAGGTCGTGCGCCGTGTCCAGGTGGACGATCCGCGCCGCGTGCACGCCGCGGGCGCGGTCCGTCACGGTGGGGGCGTCCACGCCGAGGACCACGTGCGCGTTCGTGAGCACGCGGTCCGGGGCCACGGCCACGCCCGAGCCGCTCTGCACCTGGTTGCACTGCGCGGCCGTCCCGGTCAGCCGGACGACGGCGGCCGACGCCGAGGAGGCGGCGGGAGTCGAGGGGGCGGCCGTCGACGTCGACGAGGCGGGGGCGGTCGTCGTGGCCGACGGCGCGGCGGCCGTGGACGACGACGCCGCGGCGGCGTCGTCGGGCTCCTCGGGGGTCGCCGAGGCGGACGGGGCGGACGTCGCGGTGTCGGACGGGGAGGAGGCGGCCGAGGGCAGACCCGGCGTCGCGGCCGGGGCCGGGGCGGCGCGGACGCCGTCGTCGGACTCCGGGACGGGGGCGGGCAGCTCGAGCTCCGGCAGCACGTCCAGGTCGGCGACGGCGGAGCGCGAGCGGGCGGCCCAGGCCAGGAGCGAGTCGGGCATCACGGTGTCCAGCGCCGTGATCACCTGCGAGCGGTTCACCTCACGGGTGACCGCGGTGGAGCCGGAGGCCGCGATGGAGAACGCCACGAGCCAGAGGACGAGGGCGCCCGCGAGACCGGCGGCGAGCGCGCCGAGCAGGCGGTCGACGAGTCGCAGGGCCGGCAGGTTCACGCGCAGCCGGATCGCCTCGCCGATGGCGGCGCCCACGTACTGGCCCGCCGCCACGAGCAGGACGAGGGTGGCGATCAGCGCGGCCCACCGCCACTGCGGCGCGGTGACGAACTCCGCCACCTCCGGCAGGGCGTAGAACGCGATCGCGGCACCGCCGACCAGGCCGACGAGGTTGCCCAGCACCACCCACAGGCCGCGACGGTGGCCCTGGACCAGGAGCATCGCGAGCGCGACGATGAGCAGGACGTCCAGCCACGTCAGACCCAGCGGCATGGGCGACCTCCTTCGGATGCGACGGCACCGGCCACGCGCGGGGACCGCCCGCGCGCCCGGTGGAGGATCCAGGGTATCGGCCCGCACGGGGGTATGGGGCACAATGGACGCCAGTGAACCGGGCGGCTCCTCCGCCGCGGTGTGAGGAACTGCCCACAGAGAGGACACGCACACATGGATCTCGAGGTTCTGCGGAAGGCTCCGCTGTTCACCAACCTGGACGACGAGGTGTTCGCCATCCTCACCTCGGAGCTGACCGAGGTGGAGCTCTCCCGCGGCGCGTCCGCGTTCCACGAGGGCGACCAGGGCGATCAGCTGTACGTGATCATGTCCGGCAAGATCAAGCTCGGCCGCACCGCTTCGGACGGCCGCGAGAACCTCGTGGCCGTGCTCGGCCCCGGCGAGATCTTCGGCGAGATGGCCCTGTTCAACCCCGCCCCGCGCAACGCCACCGCCACCGCGGTGTCCGCCACGCGCCTGGCCGGTCTGCGCCATGAGAACCTGCGCCGCGCCATCGCCTCGTCGCCGGATGTGTCGGTCCAGCTGCTCCAGGCCCTGGCCCAGCGCCTGTCCAAGACCAACGAGTCCCTGGCGGACCTGGTGTTCTCGGACGTGCCGGGCCGCGTGGCCAAGGCGCTCCTGGACCTCGCGGACCGCTTCGGCCGGCCGGCCGCGGACGGCCTGCTGGTGGCGCACGACCTCACGCAGGAGGAGCTCGCCCAGCTGGTGGGCGCGTCCCGCGAGACCGTGAACAAGGCCCTGGCCGAGTTCGTCCAGCGCGGCTGGATCCGCCTGGAGAACCGCGCCGTGGTCATCCTGGACCTGCAGCGTCTGCGTCAGCGTTCGCGCTGACGCCCCCCGCCCTGCCGTGGAGCGGGCCACCCCGGTCAGTCCCGGGTGGCCCGCTCCACGCGCATCCGGGGGGTGCCGTCGTCGCCGGCCTCGGTGACCAGGTGGTATTCCGGCACGGGGTCGCGCCGGGCACAGGGCGTGACGGAGAGCAGGAAGGCGGCGGCCGTCCGGTGCGCCGCGACCCGACGCACCATCACCTGCGTCAGTGGGGTCGCCACCTGGTCGAAGGGCGCCGTGCCCTCCGCCCCGGCGGGTCCGGGCAGCCGCAGCGGGCCGGCGAGCGCGCGACGCGCGGGCACCCACGCCTGGAGTTCGGGACCGGGTTCCTCTGCTGTCGGCGCGGACTGCAGCGGTGGGGTCGTCGTAGCGAACACGGCCGTGTCGAAGCGTCGGTGGACGTGGGGCGCGGATTGCCAGCGCATGACGGGGCGCAGCAGGTCGGTGCGCAGTCCGAGGCCGCGCGCGGCCAGCAGGCGGGGCAGGCTCTCCGAGCCCTCCTCGAGCGAGCTGCGGCCCCCGCCCCAGGTCTCGATGCGCGCCGTGGCCACGACGTCCGTGTCGGAGCGGCCGGCGAGGAGCACTCCGGCCTCGTCGTGGAGCTCGCGGACGGCGGCCACCACGTGCTGCCGCGCACGCCGCCGGTCCGTGGTCCCGAACGTGCGGGCCCACTGGGAGGGCTCGGGCCCGTACCACGGGCAGGAGTCGGCGTCGGACTCGATGAGCGCGCCGCCGGGCAGGCCCACGCGGCCGAGCGGGGTGCGTCCCGCGCGGTGGCGGAGGAAGACCTCCGGGCCGTCGTCGCCGTCGCGCACCAGGACGACGGACGACGCGGGCCGGGCCGGGCGGACCTGGCGGAAGCGCCGGTCCAGCCACTGGCGGGTGAGGTCCTCCTCCTGCTCCGGGACCGGCAGCAGCATGCCGGCCGGGTCAGCGGACACGGACGGTGATCTCCACCTCGACGGGAGCGTCCATGGGCAGCACGGCCACGCCGACGGCGGAGCGCGCGTGGCGGCCGACCTCGCCGAAGATCTCGGCCAGCACGTCCGAGGCGCCGTTCACCACGCCGGGCTGACCGGTGAACGCGGGGTCGGAGGCCACGAAACCGACGACCTTGACGACCTGGGCGACTCGGTCCAGGTCCCCCAGCAGCTCGTGCACCGCGGCCATCGCGTTCACGGCGCACGCCCGCGCGAGCTCCTGGGCGCGTTCGGGGGTGACCTCCGCGCCCACCTTGCCGGTGGCGTGCAGGGCGCCGGCCACGAAAGGGAGCTGGCCTGAGGTCAGCACGAGGTCGCCGTCAAGCAGGGCCGGGACGTAGGAGCCGACCGGCGCCGCGACGGCGGGTCGGTCGATGCCGAGCGCCGCGAGGCGGGCCGCGACGGCGCCGTCGCCCCAGGTGGGGGCCGAGGACTGCGCCGTCACGTTCACGCCGCCTTCGGACGCTTGAGGTAGGCCACGGGGTTGTTCCCCTCGGGGCCCGGGATCACCGTGACGAGCTCCCAGCCGTCCTCGCCCCACTGGTCGAGGATCTGCTTGGTCGCGTGGATGAGGAGGGGGATCGTGGCGTACTCCCACTGCGTCTGCTGAGTCATGGGACCCACCCTAGCCACCGGCGCGGACCCCGGAAGAGGTCCCAGGTGCCCGCGCTACACTCGCGCCCATGGCCTCCCGCACGACCCGCTTCCCCGCCCCCTCGAGCGCTCTCGGCCGCCTCCTCGCCTTCGTGGGCCTCTCGGCGGTGGCCGGCCTGCTCGTGGCGGCCCTCCTGCTGCCCGTCGCGGGCCTGGCCGGTGTCGCCGCCGCGTCGGGCCGGGAGATGCTGGAGGAGCTGCCGGACGAGCTGCCCGCGGAGCCGGTCTCCGTCCCGTCGCGCATCCTGTCGGAGGACGGTGAGGAGATCGCCGTCTTCTACGAGGAGAACCGCACCCCGGTCCCGCTGGACGAGATCTCGGAGCACATGCAGCACGCGATCGTGGCCATCGAGGACGAGCGCTTCTACGAGCACGAGGGCGTGGACGCACGAGGCCTCATCCGCGCGACCGTGAACAACGCCACCTCCGACTCCACGCAGGGCGCCTCCACCCTCACCCAGCAGTTCGTGAACAACATGCTGGTGAACGTGCAGCAGATCCGCGGCGACTCCCGCCTCACGCTCTCCGGCTCCAAGAACATCGCGGACAAGGTCAAGGAGATCAAGCTCGCGGTCGCCGTCGAGAAGCAGATGTCGAAGGACGAGATCCTCGAGGGCTACCTCAACATCGTGCTGTTCTCCGGCCGTTCCTACGGGGTCGAGGCCGCCTCGCAGTACGTGTTCGGCAAGTCCGCCGCCGACCTGGAGAGCTGGGAGGCCGCCACGCTGGCCGGCATGGTCCAGTCCCCCACCCGGTTCGACCCGGCCCGCAATCCGGAGGAGGCCACGGAGCGGCGCAACCTCGTGCTGAACGCGATGAAGGACAACGGCTACCTCTCCCAGGAGGAGTACGACCACGCCGTCGCCCAGCCGATGGAGGTGGTCATGGAGTCCCGCCCCTCGGGCTGCCTCTACGCCAAGTTCGGCACCTACTTCTGCGACTACGTGGAGCGGCAGATCCTCGCCGACCCCACGTTCGGCCCGGACGTCCAGTCCCGCCAGGCCCTGCTGGACCGCGGCGGGCTCACCATCCGCACGACGATCGACTCGACGCTCCAGAAGGAGACCGAGAAGAACCTGCGCGCCTCGGTGCCCAACAACGAGTCGCTGGGCGCCGGCCACGCGCTCACCTCGGTGGAGGCCGGCACCGGCAACATCCGCACCATGGCCCAGAACACCGAGTACGCCATCCAGGACGAGCTCGGCCACACCTCGCTGAACTTCAACGTGGACAAGCAGTGGGGTGGCGGCCAGGGCTTCCAGGCCGGCTCCACGCTCAAGCCCTTCGTGGCACTGACGTGGCTGCGCAACGGCAACCGCCTGGTCGACTCCGTGGACGCCTCCCGGAACGTCTACCCCACGGGCACGCGGTTCGCTGCCTCGTGCCGCCCGGGCGGCTACACCACGGTCGGCGGCACCTGGCAGTTCAAGAACGTGGTCCCGGGCATGCTGCGGCAGGTGCGCGTGGACGAGGGCCTCTTCTGGTCGGTGAACACGCCGACCGTCGCCACCGCGTACCAGCTGGATCTGTGCGACATCACGAGCCTCACCACCCAGCTGGGCGTCACCCGCGCCCTGGACAGCTCCCCGTTGCAGCCGGACGACCCGTCCTTCCTGCTCGGCAAGGACTCGGTGGCCCCGCTCTCCCTGGCCGGCGCGTACGCCGCCATCGCCGCGAACGGCCTGTACTGCGAGCCGCGCGCCATCCTGGAGGTCACGGACACCGCCGGCAACCAGTACGACGTCGCCGACCCGCAGTGCGACCAGGTCATCGACCCGGACCACGTCCGGGAGCTGATGCCGGTCCTGCGCCACATCGGCGGCTTCAACATCGCCGAGGAGGGCGCCGGCTACGAGTTCGGCGGCAAGACGGGCACGAACGACAACGTGTCCTCCACGTGGTTCGTCGGGTTCACCAACAAGCTGGCCACCGCCGTGTGGACCGGCCGCTACAACAACCTGAAGACCATGACGGGCGAGACCGTCAACGGCGAGGTCCGCAACCCGTTCTACTCGACCTCCATCAACGGCCCGTCCTGGCTCGAGTACAACCAGTTGGCCAAGGAGAAGTTCCCGCCGGGTGAACTGCCCGAGTGGGACGGCCCGCAGTCGGAGGACCCGGGCGAGGCCGGCGAGCACCCGGACGGACGCCAGTTCCACATCGACGACCTGGACCGGGGCGGGCCGTTGCCCGAGGCGGTCCCGGGCTACTGACCGCGATGCGCCCCGCCGCCTCCCGCACCCGCCGCATGCTCCGTTCCGCAGCGCCTGCCGCCGTCGGGATGGCCACGACGGCGGGCCTCGGCCTGGCCTGGGGCCTCGTCGAGGCCGAGGCCCGGACGGTGCGCACGCACCGACTGGCCGTACTGCCGGCCGGGTCGGCGCCGCTGCGGGTGCTGCACCTCTCGGACATCCACCTGCTGCCCCGGCACCGGGCCAAGCGGGCGTGGCTGCGCGGATTGGATGTACTCGAGCCTGACCTCGTGGTCAACACGGGGGACAACGTGTCCGCCGCGGCGTCGGTGCCGCTCGTGCTCGACGCGCTCGGGCCGCTGCTGGCGCGGCCGGGCGTGTTCGTGCCCGGCTCCAACGACTACTACGCGCCCAAGGCGGCCAACCCCCTGCGGTACTTCGCGGGCCCCTCGCGCATGGACGCGGACCGGCCCCGGCTTCCCTCCGACGTCCTGTTCGGCGCGTTCCGCGCCGCCGGCTGGGCCGACCTGACGAACCGGGGCGTCGCCCTGGCCGTGCCGACCCGCGCCGGGACCACGCTCCAGGTCCTCGCCGCCGGCACCGACGACCCGCACCTCGGTCTGGACGCCTGGGCCGGCTTCCCCGGCCCCGCACACGACGACGGCGCCGGGCGGCCCGGCGGCGACGGGCGGTTCCGGCTGGGCGTCACCCACGCCCCGTACCGCCGCGTGCTGGACGCCATGACCGTCGACGGCGCCGATCTGCTGCTCGCCGGCCACACCCACGGCGGGCAGGTCTGCGTGCCGTTCCTCGGCGCGCTCGTCACCAACTGCGACCTGCCGCGCCGGCAGGCCTCCGGGGTCTCGACGTGGACGGCCGCGGGGCGGACCGTCCCGCTCGAGGTGTCGGCCGGCCTGGGGACCGCGCCGTCCGCGCCCGTGCGGTTCGCGTGCCGGCCCGAGGCCGTGGTGCTGGACCTGGTCCCGCGGGGCTGAGCCGCCTGTCCCGTCCGGGGCCGCGGGTACAGTGGAGCCCCGTGACCCGCACCACCTCTCCCGGCGCCTCGTCCCTGCGTGACGCCCTGGGCGGGATCGCACCGTACCTCGAGGGCGTGCGGGCGCGCTGGGTGCTCGGGCTCGCCTCGGCCATGGCGGCGGGCCTCGTGGCCCTGGCCATCCCGCAGGTCATCCACCTGCTCGTGGACACCGTGTTCACGGAGACCGTGCTCGCCCGGCCTTCCTCCCCCGACTCCCGCGCGGACGTGTGGCGGGCCGCCGGCCTGCTCACCGTGCTCGGCCTCGCCGAGGCCGCGTTCATCGGCCTGCGCCGGTACTTCATCCTCCCGCCGGCCGCCGGGGTGGAGAACCGGGCGCGCATCGCCCTGTTCGAACGGCTCCAGCGCCTGCCGGTGGCGTTCCACGACGCGTGGCCCTCGGGGCAGCTGCTCTCCCGGGCCCAGGGCGACCTCTCGCTCTTGCGGCGGTGGATCGCGTTCGGCTCGGTCATGCTCGTGGTGGACGTGGTGACCATCACCGTCGGCCTCGTCCTGCTGTTCCTGCTGTCTTGGCAGCTGGCCCTGCTCTACCTCGCCGCGGCCGTGCCGATCATGTGGGCGTCGTTCGGGTTCCGCAACGACTTCCGCGCCGCGTCCCGGCTCTCCCAGGACCAGGCCGGGGACCTCGCCACGTCCGTCGAGGAGTCGGTGCACGGCATCCGCGTCCTCAAGGCGTTCGGCCGCGGCGCGCACGCCCTCGACGGCTTCCGCGGGCGCGCCCGCACGCTGCAGGGCACCGAGGTGCACAAGGCGTCCGTGCTGGCTCGGTTCATCGCGCTGATCGTGGCCCTGCCGGAGACGGTGCTGGGCCTGGGCCTCGCCCTGGGCCTGTGGCTCGTGGCGACCGGGGAGCTGACGGTGGGCGCGCTCGCCGCCTACTTCGCCACCGCGGCCGTGCTGGCCGGGCCGGTCGAGTCGGTGGGCCAGCTGATGGGCATGACGCTCTCGGCTCGCACGGCGATCGACCGCCACGTGGACGTCCTCGCCACGCCCGTGGACATCGCCTCGCCCACCGGGGAGGCCGCCGTCGTGCCCCCGGCCACCGGCGCGCTCGCGTTCCACGGGGTGCGCTTCCGCTGGCCGGACGCGGACCCGGGGCGCGGGGAGCGCGACCTGCTCGACGGCGTCGACCTCGAGCTGGTGCCCGGCGAGACGATGGCCCTGGTCGGCGCGACCGGCGCCGGCAAGTCGACGCTGCTGCAGCTGGTCCCCCGGCTGCTCGACGTCACGGCGGGTTCCGTCTGCGTGGACGGGGTGGACGTGCGCCGGATGCCGCTCGAGGAGCTGCGCCGGCGGGTGTCCGTGGCGTTCGAGGACGCCACGCTGTTCTCCGCGACCATCCGGCAGAACGTGCTGCTCGGCGCCCCGGCGGACGTGCTCGCGGACGGCCTCCACTCCCCCGCGGCGGACGCCCTGCTCGACCTCGCGCTCGAGACCGCGCAGGCGGGCTTCGTGGCGGACCTGGCGGACGGCGTCGAGACCGAGATCGGCGAGGAGGGCCTCAGCCTCTCCGGCGGACAGCGCCAGCGGATCGCCCTCGCCCGCGCGATCGCGGCGCGCCCGGACGTGCTCGTGCTGGACGACCCCCTCTCCGCCCTCGACGTGCGCACCGAGGAGGCCGTGACCGCGCGCCTGCGCGAGGTCCTCGACGGGACGACCACCCTGATCGTGGCGCACCGTCCCTCCACCGTGGCCCTCGCGGACCGGGTCGCGGTGCTGGCGGACGGGCGGATCGAGGACGTGGGGACGCACCCCGAACTGCTGGCCCGCAGCGCCGTGTACCGGCACATCATCTCGAGCCGACCGGAGGAGCAGGCATGAGCGCCGCCGACGTGAGCCGCGTGCGCGGCGTGGGGGCCGAAGAGGACCTCGACTACACCCGCGCGGAGCGCCGCCACATCCGGCGCCGGTCCTTCCGGCTGCTCGGCGAGCTCGCGCGGCCGGTCCGGGGGACGCTGCTGCTCACCGCGGTCTTCGTGCTCGTGTCCAACGCGGCGCGGGCGGCCGGGCCGCTGATCATCGCCTGGGCGATCGACGCGGAGCTGCCGCGCGTCGTCGAAGCCGTGCGGGCCGGCGAGTCCGTCTGGCCCATCCTCGTCCCCGTGGGCGGGGCGTACGTGGCGGCGGCCGTCGTCTCCGGCGGCCTCCTGGGGGCGTACACGTGGCTCACCGCGCGGGCGAGCCAGGCCATGCTGCTGAGCCTGCGGCTGCGCGTGTTCCGGCACACGCAGCGGCTGAGCCTCGGCTTCCACGAGCGGTACACGTCCGGGCGGGTGATCTCGCGGCAGACCTCGGACCTGGAGGCGCTGCGGGAGCTGCTGGACCAGGGCGTGTCCTCGCTCGTGTCCGGGCTGATGTTCATGTCGTTCACCGCGGCGTCCATCCTGCTGCTGGACCCGCCGTCGTTCCTCGTGCTGCTGGGCGCGGCCGTGCCGGTGGCGATCGTGACGCGCTGGTACCAGGTGCGGTCCGAGGAGGCGTACCGGCGGTCGCGGGTGTCCTCGGCGCGGTCGATCGTGCACTTCGTGGAGACCATGACCGGCATCCGCGCGGTCCAGGCCTTCCGACGGGAACGGGACAACGACGCGCGGTACCGCGACTTGGCCACGGCCTACCGGGACGACATGGTGGCCACGCTCAACCTGTTCGGCATCCTGCAGCCGGTGCTCGTGGCGACGGGCAACCTGACGGTGGCGGCGCTGCTCGTGACCGGGGGCCTGCGCGTGCTCGACGGCGACCTCGAGGTGGGGGTGCTCGTGGCGCTCCTGCTGGCCGGGCGGCGCGTGTTCCAGCCCATGGAGATGGTGGCGATGTTCTACTCGTCGCTGCAGTCCGCGACGGCGGCGCTCGAGAAGGTCTCCGGCCTGCTCGAGGAGGAGCCCACCGTGGTGGAGGCCGCCGAGCCCACGCCGCTGCCCGGGGCCGACGCGCCGGGGGCGGGCGTGGCGTCCGGGCGGGTGGAGTTCCGGGACGCGGTGTTCAGCTACGGGCCGGACCGGGTGGTGCTGCCGGAGTTCGACCTCGTGATCCCGGCGGGTCAGACCGTGGCCGTGGTGGGCCAGACGGGCGCGGGCAAGTCGACGCTGGCCAAGCTCATCGCCCGGTTCTACGACGTGTCCACCGGCTCGCTGACGCTGGACGGGGTGGAGCTGCGCGAGCTCAGCCAGGCGGATCTGCGGCGCAACGTGGTGATGGTGACCCAGGAGGCGTTCCTGTTCTCCGGGTCGATCGCGGAGAACATCGCCCTCGGCCGGCCCGACGCCACCGAGGCCGAGATCCAGGCGGCCGCCCGGGCGGTGGGGGCGCACGACTTCATCCTGGGGCTGCCCGAGGGCTACGCGACCGACGTCGCCAAGCGCGGCGGGCGGCTGAGCGCGGGGCAGCGGCAGCTCGTGTCGTTCGCGCGGGCGTTCCTCGCGGACCCCGCCGTGCTGATCCTGGACGAGGCGACGTCGTCGCTGGACCTGCCGAGCGAGCGGCTCGTGCAGGCCGGGCTGGAGCGGCTGCTGGGGAACCGGACGGCGCTGATCATCGCCCACCGGCTCAGCACCGTCGAGACCGCCGACCGGGTGCTCGTGATGCACGACGGCCGGATCGTCGAGGACGGCAGCCCCGCCGAGCTGGTGGCGGCCGACGGGCGGTTCGCGGCGCTGCACCGGGCCTGGGAGGACTCGCTCGCCTGACGGGTGGCGCGCCCGACGCGCTTTCGAACGTGAGAGAGGGCCTATCCCACGTTCGAAAGTGCCCATTCGCCCGATTTCACGTTCGAAAGTTCTGCGGGGCGGGGCCGGAGGTGGAGGCCGCCCGCACGGCCCGGTCGTGGCGGACGACGGCGGCCACCACGGTTCGGAAGTCCTCGGCCAGGTCGGCGCCCATCACCGTGATGGACAGGTGGCCGGCCTCCTGCCAGAGACGGTCCCGCCGTGCGTCGCGTCGCTGCTGCTCCGGCGTGCGGTGGTGGCCGCCGTCGTAGTGGAGGGCCACGCGGGACCGTTCGACCACCATGTCCGCGTCGGTCCGCTCCCCTGCCGGTGAGACCAGCTGCGCCTGGAGGCGCGGCTCGGGGAGCCCGGCGTCGAGGAGCGCCAGCCGCAGCCGCGTCTCCGGAGGCGAGTCCGCCCCCACCCGGATCAGCGCCAGCGCAGCCCGGGCCACCCGCACGCCCTTGAACCGGCCCGCCCGCTCCAGCGCCGCGGAGAGCCGCGACGCCGTCGTGCGCGGCGGGAGTCGGGTCCCGTCGGCCCACGGACGGTTCACCAGCGCGTCCCCCGCGACGACGGCGTCCGCCACCTGATCCGGCCGCAGCAGGGAGCAGAGGTCCACCCACGTCCGCTCGAGCGAGGTGACCGGGACCCCGTGCACCTCCACGCGGTCCTCGGCCGGCACCGTGCGTCCGTGGCAGGCGACGCCCGCGCGCCCTGTCCGACCCGTGCGGTGCGGCCGGCTCACGTGCACCCGCATGTCCTCCTCGGCCCACCACGGCAGGATGAGCCCGTGCAGCCGCGCCGCCGTCAGATGCGAGGTGACCCCACGGGTCAGAGCCACCACGACGGCGGCCTCCTCCGGCGGCAGGGCCGCCACGGGGCGGGGGTATCCGAGCGCGCCCCACGACCCCGGCACGTCGACGACCGCGCGGTGTGCCCCGTGGGTGACCTGGCGCAGGTCGAGGCTGCGCAGCCGGTCGGAGGAGAGGCGGTCCAGGGCTTCGCGCCGGGTGAAGACGCGGCCGGCGAGGGCCGGCGGAAGGGGTGCGGGGCGGCGGGGCATGCGGCCAGGATGCGGGCGCCGTCGTCGTGGGCGGGCGTCCGGCCCCCTCCTGTGCGGGGCCGAACACCTGTGCAGGACCCGCCCCACCCCGCCCCACCCCGGACTTTCGAACGTGAAATCGGGCGAATGTGGACTTTCGAACGTGACAGAGGGCCTATCCCACGTTCGAAAGTCCGGGTCAGGCGTCGAAGGGGCGGCCCGTCAGTCGCTCGTACGCCTCCACGTAGCGGTCGCGGGTCTTGGCCACGACGTCGGCGGGCAGCTCCGGCGGGGCCTCCCCGCTGGTCTTGTCCCAGCCGGAGTCGGGGCCCGTGAGCCAGTCGCGGACGAACTGCTTGTCGAAGCTCGCCTGGGGGCGGCCGGGCTCGTAGTCCTCGGCGTCCCAGAACCGGGAGGAGTCCGGGGTGAGGACCTCGTCGCCCAGCACCACCTGGCCGGTGGCCGGGTCCACACCGAACTCGACCTTCGTGTCCGCCAGGATGATGCCGGCCTCGCGGGCGATCGCCTCGGCGCGGGCGTACAGGTCCAGGGTGAGGAACCGCAGGCGCTCGGCGGCCTCGGTGCCCACGCGCTCGACCATCTGCTCGAACGTGATGTTCTCGTCGTGCTCGCCGACCTCGGCCTTCGCGGACGGCGTGAAGATCGGCGGGTCGACCCGCGAGCCGTCCACGAGCCCGGCGGGCAGCGGCAGGCCGGCCACCGTGCCCGACGCGCGGTACTCGGCCAGGCCGGAGCCGGTCAGGTAGCCGCGGGCGATGCACTCCACGGGGAACATGTCCAGGCGCTTGACGATCATCGCCCGCCCGGCCACGGCCGCGGGCACGTCCGTGCTCACCACGTGGTGCTCGACCGGCTCGGCGTGGGCCCCGTTGTAGCCCTCGGCCGACTTCTCGAACCACCACAGGGTCAGCCGGGTGAGGATGGCGCCCTTGTCCGGGATCGGCGGCTCCAGCACGTGGTCGTAGGCGCTGATCCGGTCGGAGGCCACCACGAGCAGCGTCGCGGACCGCCCCGGCTCGGCGTCGGCGGGCTCGTACAGGTCCCGCACCTTGCCCGAGTAGACGTGCCGCCAGCCCGGCAGCTCGAGGGCCTCGGCCCCCGTGAACCCCACGCGCTCCCCGCTCACTTCGCTCCCTCCGTCCCGGGCACGGTGATCTCGCCGCGCTCGGCCTTGAGTCCGATGTCCGTGCGCCACTGGGCGCCGTCGAACCGGATGCGCTCGACGCCCGCGTAGGCGCGCTCGCGCGCTTGGGCCAGGTCCGCCCCGCGCCCGACGACGGCCAGCACCCGGCCGCCCGCCGTCACCACGTCCTCACCGGACACCGCGGTGCCCGCGTGGATCACGTGCACGCCCTCGAGGCCGGCCGCGTCGGCCAGCCCGGTGATCACGTCGCCCGTCGAGGAGGAGGCCGGGTAGCCGGCCGAGGCCATGACCACGTCCACGGCGACGTCGTCGCTCCACTCGAGTCGGCGGTCCGCGCCGAGCCGGCCGGCCGCGGCGTCGGCGAGCAGTCCGCCCAGGGGCGTCTCGAGGCGGGCGAGCACGGCCTGGGTCTCGGGGTCGCCGAAGCGCACGTTGAACTCGATGACCTCCACGCCCTCGGCGGTCACGGCCAGGCCGCAGAACAGCACGCCGGTGAACGGGGTGCCGCGGCGGGCCATCTCGGCGAGCACGGGGCGGGCCACGCGGTCCATGACCTCGTCCGTGAAGCCCTCGGGCAGCCACGGCAGCGGCGTGTACGCGCCCATGCCGCCGGTGTTGGGGCCGGCGTCGCCGTCGTGGATGCGCTTGAAGTCCTGCGCGGGGGTGAGGGCGACGGCGTCCTCGCCGTCGCAGATCACGAAGAGGGAGACCTCGGGGCCGTCCAGGAAGTCCTCGATCACCACGGTGCCGCCGGCGGCGAAGCAGGCCTCGGCGTGGGCGAGGGCCTCGGCGCGGTCGGAGGTGACCACGACGCCCTTGCCCGCGGCCAGACCGTCGTCCTTGACGACGTGCGGGGCGCCGAACTCGTCGAGGGCGGCGGCGGCCTCCGCGGCGGTGGTGCACACGCGGGAGCCGGCGGTGGGCACGCCCGCGGCGGCCATGACCTCCTTGGCGAAGGCCTTGGACGCCTCGAGCTGCGCGGCGGCCTGCGAGGGGCCGAACACGGCGAACCCGGCCTCGCGCAGGGCGTCGGAGACGCCGGCGGCCAGCGGGGCCTCGGGTCCGACGACGACGAGGTCGGCCCCCAGCTCGCGCGCGAGCGCCACGACGGCGGCCGGGTCGGTGGCCTCGACGGCGTGGAGGGTGGCGAGGTCGGCCATGCCGGCGTTGCCGGGCGCCGCGTGGAGGGCGCTGACCTGCGGATCACGGGAGAGGGCGGTGAGCAGCGCGTGTTCGCGGCCGCCGTTGCCGAGCACAAGGGTCTTCACGAGCCTGAAGCCTACGCGGTGGCCCTGGCCCGGCCCGGCCCGTGGCCCCTACGGTGGAGCGCATGACGATGCCTCCCCTCCACCACGGTCAGCCCGGCGACGACGGTGACCCCCGTGACCCCCGCCACCGGCCCGGTGCGGGGCTGGGACCCGGGCTCCGGTCGGTCTGGATGTTCGTCGGCGTGATGTTCACGTGCGCCCTGATCGTCTTCTGGACGCTGCGGGGGTTCGGCGTCCAGCGCGGCGACCTCAGCCTGCCCGCCGCGCTCGGCGTGCTGGCGCTGGCCGCCGTCGCCGCGGCGGTGATCACCCGGTACGTGCGGCGCCGCTGAGCAGGGCCGGGCCCTCCAGGGCCGGCCGCCTCGGCCTGCCCGTCAGCGGATGATGCGCCGTCGCCGGGCCTCGTCGACGGCGCGCGTGCGGTTGTCCACCCCGAGCTTCTGGAAGATGTGCACCAGGTGCGTCTTCACGGTGGCCTCGGAGATGAACAGCTCCTTCGCGGCCACCTTGTTCGTGGCGCCCCGCGCGATCAGCTCGAGCAGCTGGATCTCCCGCTCGGACAGCACCTCGGAGCCGCCGGACATGCGCCCCATCAGCGTGGCCGCGACCTGCGGGGCCAGCGCCTTGCGCCCCGCCGCCGCCTGCCGCACCGCCGAGGCGATCTCCTCGCTCGGGGCGTCCTTGAGCAGGTAGCCGGCAGCGCCCGCGTTCACGGCCGCGAGGATGTCCGCCTCCGTGTCGAAGGTCGTCAGGATCAGCACCTGCACCCCCGGCCACCGCTCCCGCACCGCGCGGGTGGCGGTCACGCCGTCCATCCCCGCGCCCATCTGCAGGTCCATCAGCACGACGTCCACCGCGGGCTCGCCCGCCTCCAGGACGCCGATCGCCTCCGCCCCGTCGGCGGCCTCGGCCACCACGCTCAGGTCCGGGTGCGCCTCGACGACGGCCCGCACCCCCGCCCGGACCACGGGGTGGTCGTCCACCAGCATCACCCGCACGCTCATGCGGTCTCCTCGCTCTCGGTCTGCTCGGGATCAGCGCTCCGGCCGGCCCCGGCGGCGGCCAGCGGCACCCGCAGCGCCACCACGGTGCCCTCGCCGGGGGCCGACTCGACGGTGGCCTCGCCGCCCACCGCAGCGAGACGCTCGCGCACGCTCGCCAGCCCCACGCCGGTCCCCGCCCCCGGGTCGGCACCGGCGGCTCCGGCCCGGGGGCGGGCCGCGACGACGGCCGGGTCGAACCCCGCGCCGTCGTCGGCCACGTCCACCGTCAGCTCATCACCGAGGTAGCCCAGCGTGACCCGGGCGCGCCGAGCGCCCGCGTGCGCGCCCACGTTCGCCAGGGAGGCCTGCACGGCTCGCAGCACCGCGGTCTCCACGGCCTCGGCGACCGCGACCGGCTCCCCCACGACCTCGACGTCCGCAGCCACGGGCGTCCCGGCGGCGGCCTGCCGGTCGGCGAACCCGGCGACCGCTCGTTCGAGCGCCTCGATGAGGGACGGTGCCCCGGTGCCGCGCAGGTCGCGGACGAAGCGGCGGGACTCGGCGAGGTTCTCGGCGGCCGTGGCGCGCACGGTCTCCATGCGCTGCCGGGCGAGGGCGGGGTCGGCGGCGTCGAGCGCGTCCTGGGCCGCGCGCGAGACCAGCACGATCGAGGCCAGCCCCTGGGTGAGGGTGTCGTGGATCTCGCGGGCGAGCCGCTCCCGCTCGGCGCTCACCCCCGCCCGGTGCTCGGTGCGCGCGAGCTCGGCCTGCGCGGCGCGCAGCTGCTCGGCCACGGCACGCTGGCGCTCGGACTCGGCGTGCAGGGCGCGGTACGCCCCGGAGAGCACCACGGCCACGGCGGCGCCCACCAGCGGACCAATGACGGCCGGCACCCGCACGCCGCCGGCGCCCGCCGCCATCCCGGCCACCACGACGACGGCCATCGCCACCACCAGCGCGGGCCCGACCACGTGGCGCACCCAGGCCTGCCGGGCCACCCGGTCGACCACGTGCAGGACGACGAAGAAGAGGGGGAAGGCGACCCACGCGAAGTCGCCGTGGTGGGCCACGAGCAGGCCCCACAGCAGCAGCACCAGGGCCAGCCAGGCGACCGCCGGACCGCGGCCGACGTCGTCGCCCCGGGCCCACCGGCGCCGCTCCAGCACGGTCCCGGCCAGGTAGACGCCCGCCAGCGCGGCGGTCAGCAGCACCAGGGTGGTGGCCGGGAACGGACCGGAGGACGCCTCCGGGGACCGGTCCGCGAGCGCGCGCGCCAGCCCCACGGTGAGCAGCGCGGCGAACGTGACGTGCAGGGCCACGCGCAGGCCGGCGAGCACGGCGGTGGTGCCGGTCTCGGCGGCCGCGGGGGGCACGGCGGCGCGGGGTGCGACGGACATGGCTCCACCCTAGGGCGCGCCCCGGACGCGACAGCGGCCCGCGGCCCCGGGGCTGCGCCGCTGAGCCGCCGGGATCAACCATTCGGTTGACCGGGTCCAGCCGCCGCGGGCGATGTGCCGACCCCTCCCCGCGCGAGACCGTGGAGGCAATCTCAGGACAGACCTCTCCCAGGAAAGGACGCGCCCCGTGTTCCTCGCACTCCGCGACCTCCGCTTCGCCACCGGACGGTTCGCCCTCATGGGCTCCGTGGTGGCCCTCATCAGCCTGCTGCTCGTCATGCTCTCCGGCCTCACGGCCGGCCTGGGCGGGCAGAACACCGCCGCGATCGACCGCCTCGGCGAGCAGGGCGTGCAGCGTCTGGTCTTCGGCGGCGCGGCGGGCCAGGAGCCCACCGCGTCGTTCACCCAGTCCGAGTTCACCGTGGCCCAGCGCGACGCGTGGGCGGCCACTCACGGCGTGGCCTCCGTCGAGCCGCTCGGTGTGAGCCAGGGCCGGGCCATCGGCCTCGAGCACCCCGTGGACACGGACCCGCAGGGCCGCGCGGACGTGTCCGGCGAGCCCACCACCGGCGTGGCCACCACCGCGTTCATCGGTCTCACCCCGGGCGGCTCCGACGCGCCGGCCGGCGTCGAGCCCGGGCAGATCGTGCTCAGCCAGGACGTGGCCGACTCCCTCCACGCGCAGGAGGGTGACGCCGTCGCGGTCTCCGGCTTCGTCTACACCGTGGCCGACGTCGTGCCGACCGAGTACTACTCCCACTCCCCCGTGACGTGGCTGGCGCTCGAGGACTGGAACGCCATCTCGCACACCGCCGACGACGCGGTGCTCGGCACCGCCGGCCTGGTGCGCTTCGACGCCGGCGCCGACGTCGACGCCGTGGCCGCCGCCGGTGACGACGCCGCGGGCACCGTCGCCGAGACCGTGAAGGGCTCCTACGCCGCCCTGCCCAGCTACCGGTCCGAGAACGGCTCCCTGATGACCATGCAGGGCTTCCTGTACGGCATCTCGGCGCTCGTGGTGATCGCGTTCCTGTCCATCTGGACGGTGCAGCGCACCCGCGACATCGCGGTGCTCAAGGCCCTCGGCGGCTCGAACGGCTGGGTGCTGAAGGACTCGCTCGCGCAGGCCGCGTTCGTGCTCGTCGGGGGCGTGGCCGTGGGCACCGGGCTGGCCGCCGTGGTCGGCGCGTTCGCGGGGCGGGCCGTCCCGTTCGAGCTCTCGTGGGCCACCACCGCGGTGCCCGCCGCCGGGGTCCTCGTGCTCGGCATGCTCGCCGCCGTCGTCGCGGTCTACCGCGTCACCCGGATCGACCCGCTGGTCGCCCTCGGCGGCAACTGACCGCCTCCGACGACGGCGCCGCCCGGCGCCGTCGTCCCCCTCGGCTCCGCCTCGCCCCCGCCTGGAGAAAGGACCTCCCCATGACCACCCTCACCGCCCCGCAGGCCGACCTCGACGCCCTCCGCACCCCGGCCGCCGCGGCCGCCCACCGCGTCGCCGGCGAGCGCCCCGCCGCCGCGGCCGACGCCACCCCCGCGCTGTCCGTGCGCGACCTCGTGCTGGAGTACCCGGACGGCGAGCGCGGCGTGCTGCGCGCCCTGGACGAGGTGAGCCTGGACCTGCTCCCCGGCACGTTCACCGCGATGGTCGGCCCGTCCGGCTCGGGCAAGTCCTCCCTGCTGGCGGTGGCCGCGGGCCTGGTGACGCCCACCTCCGGCTGCGTGTCCGTGGCCGGCCGCGAGATGGCCGGGCTGTCCCGGAAGGAGCGCACCGCGCTGCGCGGCCAGGAGATCGGCATGATCTTCCAGCAGCCCAACCTCATCCCGTCCCTCACGGCGGCCGAGCAGCTGGAGCTGACCGTGCACCTGGACCGTGACGCCACCCGCGCCGACCGCAGGGCCGCCAAGGCGCGGGCCCTGGAGCTGCTCGAGCGTGTGGACCTGGCCGACCAGGCCGGCAAGCGCCCGCACCAGCTCTCGGGCGGTCAGCGGCAGCGCGTGAACATCGTGCGCGCGCTGATGGCCTCGCCGACGCTGCTGCTCGTGGACGAGCCCACCTCCGCGCTGGACCGCGAGCGCTCGGCCGCCGTCGTGGACCTGCTGGGCACGCTGACCCGCGAGGAGCAGGTGGCGACGCTCATGGTCACGCACGACCACGAGTTCCTCTCCGCCACGGACCGCACCCTGACCATGGTGGACGGGCGGCTCTCCGCGGAGTGAGCCGGTGATGCCGCCGGACCTGACCCGGCCCACCGGCCCCGGACGCCCGGCGCGTCCGGGGCCCTCGCTACCCTGGACCGCATGACCCACGCCACCGTCGCCCCCACGGGCGAGACCTTCGCCCTGTCCGATGCCGTCGAGCTCGTGGAGACCGTCCGCAACGGCTTCGTCGAGTCCCGCACGGCGGGCGCCGCCGTCGTGACCGGCCCCGACGGGCGGGTGCTGGCCGCCCTCGGCCCCGCAGACGCGCTGATCTACCCGCGCTCCACGCTGAAGCCGTTCCAGGCCATCGCGTCGCTGCGCCACGGGGCGGCGCTGGAGGGCGAGGCCCTGTCCATCGCGTGCGGCTCGCACCGGGGCACGCTCCGGCACCAGGCGCTGGCCGAGCGCATGCTCGCGGACGCCGGCCTCGACGCGTCCGCCCTGCAGTGCCCGCCGGCCTGGCCCGCGGACACCTCCGAGGTGGTCGCCCAGGTCCGCCGCGACGGCGAGGCCGCCGCCGCCACCCCGCTGGCCTTCAACTGCTCCGGCAAGCACGCCGGCTTCCTCGCGGCCTGCGCGGCGTCCGGGCACGACGTCGCCACGTACCTCGACCCGGCGCACCCGCTGCAGCGCGAGGTGGACGCGGTGATCGCCGAGTACTGCGGCGAGCCGGTGGCCCACACCGGTGTGGACGGCTGTGGCGCCCCGGCCGCCGTCATCTCGCTGGCGGGCCTGGCCCGCGGCATCGGGCGGGTCGCCGCGGCGCCCGGCCGCGCCGACGCGGATCCGCACGCGGCCGCCGTCGCCACGGCGATGCTCGAGCACCCGTGGGCCGTCCACGGGGAGACGAGCTCCAACACCGTGGTGATGCGCGAGCTCGGCCTGCTCGCCAAGGTGGGCGCGGACGGCGTCCTCGTCATGGCCGCGCCGGACGGCACGGCCGTGGCCGTCAAGGCGCTCGACGGCGGCACGCGGGCCGGCGACCTGGTCGCGCTCGCGCTGCTGGCCCGGTTCGCCCCGGACCACGTGGACCGGGCGACGCTGCCGGGCGTGCTGGCCGCCGTCGTGCCCCCGGTGCTCGGCCGGGGCGAGCCGGTCGGCGAGATCCGCCTGGCCGCGCCGGTGCGGGACCTCGTGGGGGACGTCCTGCCGGCCTTCGAGGCGCGGGCGTGACCACCGGCTCCGTCCCGCGCCGCCGGGTGCCTGTCGTCGAGGGCCACGCGGCGCTGCTGGCGTGGGCACGCGCCCACGAGGAGGACCCCGCGGCGGCCGCCGCGCTGCCGCGCCCCACGCGGGCGACGGCGGTGCGCTTCGCGCTCGAGGAGCTGGCGACCCGCGTGCCCGGGAACTCGGTGGAGGTGCGCGTGCCGCCCTTCGGCGTCGCCCAGTGCCTCCCCGGGCCCCGGCACACCCGGGGCACCCCGCCCAACGTGGTGGAGATGGACGCCGTGACATGGCTGTCCCTGGCGACGGGGCTGACGACCTGGGAGGATGCGACGGCGTCCGGGGGCGTGCGCGCCTCGGGCGTGCGGGCCGACCTCGGCGCGCACCTGCCGCTCGTGCGGCCGTGAGCGAGGGGTGTCCGGCAGTCCTCTCGGCGACACCGACCGTTCGAACGTCGGCACCGTTCCTCGTCGCAGGATGCAGCTCTGCCGGCCCCACCCCGGACACCGCGGCGACGGCACAGCTCGACCGTACCCGCGGGCAGGTCGTGCTCCCGCTGGAGGAATGCCAGGCCACGGTCGACGAGCTCACCGTCACGCAGCGCGCCGGCCAGAGCGTGCTCCGGGACTGCCTCCACCGCCGCGGGCACCCGGGACTGGCCCCAGCGGCCGACTCGATAGACTGGCGCGCATGACCTCCGCCCCCGAGCCGACCCCCGATCAGCGCGCCTACACCGTCCGTCGCGCCCCGCGGCTGACCGCGGTGCTCGCGGTGGCGCTCGCGCTCGGCCTGCTGATCGCCCTCGTGATCACCACCGCGGTCCATGCCTCCCCCACCCCGCCCGCGGACCCGTACTCCGGCATCCCGCTCTCCTTCTCGGAGACGTTCGGCTTCGCATCGCTGCTGAGCATGCTCGGCACGAGCGTGCTCGGACTGCTCGTGTGGCTGCTGCTGGACCGCCGCTCCCGGTCGACCGCGCGCACCGTGGTCCTCGAGCGCACCGACGACCCGGCCATGGCGGACGTCCGCCTGGACCGCGTGGACGCGGGTGCCCCGCCCGCCCGCGCCACCCCCACCGAAAGGACCCCCGAGCAGTGATCGCACCGCGCACCCGACGAGGCGACGGCCGCCTGACCGCCGCCCTCGACCCCCAGGACCAGGGGCCGCAGGACGAATGCGGCGTGTTCGGCGTGTGGGCGCCGGGAGAGGAGGTCGCGAAGCTGGCCTACTACGGCCTGTACGCCCTCCAGCACCGCGGCCAGGAGTCCGCGGGCATCGCCGTCTCGGACGGCGGGCGCATCGCCGTCTACAAGGACATCGGCCTGGTCTCCCAGGTGTTCGACGAGGCCACCCTGACCGCGCTGAGCGGCCACATCGCCGTCGGCCACTGCCGCTACTCCACCACCGGCGTGAACAAGTGGGCCAACGCCCAGCCCACCCTGGGCGCCACCGCCGACGACGGCACGGTCGCCCTGGCGCACAACGGCAACCTCGTGAACTCCGCGGAGCTGCTGCGCATGGTGCACGCCGCGGACGGCCGCCACACCCACGGTGAGATGAAGCAGGGCAACACCACGGACACCGCTCTGGTCACGGCCCTGCTGCACGGGGCCCCCGGGGACCGCCTCGAGGAGACCGCCCTCGAGCTGCTGCCGAAGATCCGCGGCGCCTACTGCTTCGTGTTCATGGACGAGCGCACCCTCTACGCCGCCCGCGACCCGCAGGGCGTGCGCCCGCTCGTGCTCGGCCGCCTCGAGCGCGGCTGGGTGGTGGCCTCCGAGCAGTCGGCCCTTGCCACCGTCGGCGCCTCGTTCATCCGGGAGGTCGAGCCCGGTGAGATGATCGCGATCGACGACGAGGGCATCCGCTCCACCCGCTTCGCCGAGTCGAAGCCGGCCGGCTGCGTGTTCGAGTACGTCTACCTCGCCCGGCCGGACGCCACGATCGCCGGGCGCTCCGTGTACGAGTCCCGCGTGGAGATGGGCCGCCGCCTCGCGCTCGAGCAGCCGGTCGAGGCCGACGTCGTGATCCCCGTGCCCGAGTCCGGCACGCCCGCCGCCGTGGGCTACGCGGACGCCTCGGGCCTGCCGTTCCGCCAGGGCTTCGTGAAGAACGCCTACGTGGGCCGCACCTTCATCCAGCCGTCCCAGACGCTGCGCCAGCTCGGCATCCGCCTCAAGCTCAACGTCCAGTCCACCGTGGTGGCCGGCAAGCGCGTCGTGGTGGTGGACGACTCGATCGTGCGCGGCAACACCCAGCGCGCCGTCGTGCGGATGCTCAGAGAGGCCGGCGCCGCCGAGGTGCACGTGAAGATCTCCTCCCCTCCCGTGAAGTGGCCCTGCTTCTACGGCATCGACTTCGCCACCCGCGCCGAACTCATCGCCAACGGCGCCGCGGTGGACCAGATCGCCGCGTCCATCGGCGCCGACTCGCTGGCCTACATCAGCGAGGAGGGCATGATCGAGGCCACCGGGCAGCCGCGCGAGCGCCTGTGCACCGCCTGCTTCACCGGCGACTACCCGATCCCACTGGCCGACGAGGGCGAACGCGGCAAGGGCCTGCTGGAGCCGGTCGCCGTGTCGCCCGCGTCCACCGTGATGCTGGACGAGGACGGCGAGACCACCACCGTGACCGCCACGGGCTGCGAGCCCGGCCCGGACGCCGACGACGAGAAGCTGCTCACCGAGACGGACAGGATCCCGCTGTGACCCCGAACCAGACCCCCTCCTCCGCCGCCCCGATCACCTACGCCTCGGCCGGCGTCGACGTGGAGGCCGGCGACCGCGCCGTCGAGCTGATGAAGGACGCCGTGAAGGCCACCCACACCCCCGAGGTCATGGGCGGCATCGGCGGCTTCGCCGGCATGTGGGACGCCTCCGCGCTGCTGCAGTACCGCAAGCCGCTGCTGACCACGTCCACGGACGGCGTCGGCACGAAGGTGGCGATCGCGCAGGCGATGGACAAGCACGACACCATCGGCCAGGACCTCGTGGGCATGGTCGTGGACGACATCGTGGTGGTCGGCGCCCAGCCCCTGTTCATGACCGACTACATCGCATGCGGCAGGGTCGTGCCCGAGCGCATCGCGGACATCGTGCGCGGCGTGGCCGAGGGCTGCCGCCTGGCCGACACCGCGCTCGTGGGCGGCGAGACCGCCGAGCACCCGGGCCTGCTGGCCGCGGACGAGTACGACGTGGCGGGCGCGGCCACCGGCGTGGTCGAGGCGGACATGGTCCTGGGCGCGGAGCGGGTGCAGTCCGGCGACGTCGTGATCGGCATGGCCTCCTCCGGCATCCACTCGAACGGCTACTCGCTCGTGCGCCGCGTGGTGAACACCGCGGGCTGGTCCCTCGACCGCGAGGTCACCGAGCTCGGCCGCACCCTCGGCGAGGAGCTGCTCGAGCCGACCCGCATCTACTCCCGCGCCTGCCTCGACCTGGTGCAGCGCCTCAACGGCCACGACGGCGGCTCGGACCTGCCGGTGCGCGCGTTCAGCCACGTGACCGGCGGCGGCCTGGCCGCGAACCTGGCGCGCGTGCTCCCGCAGGGCCTCATGGCGACCGTCGAGCGCGACACCTGGTCCCTGCCGCCCGTGTTCCGTCTGGTGGGCGAGCTCGGCCGCGTCCCGCAGTCCGACCTCGAGCGCACCCTCAACCTCGGCGTGGGCATGGTGGCCGTGGTGGACCCGGAGGTGGCCGCGAAGTCGACCTCCGTGCTCGTGGACGCCGGCATCGACGCGTGGGAGATGGGCACCATCGGCGCCCTCACCGACGACGCGGCGGCCGCGGGCCTGGACTTCGTGCAGGGCGCCAAGGGCGTCGACGGCGGCGCCGTGCTGATGCGCGGCCAGTACGCCGCCTGACCCCCACGGGGCGTTTTCGTTCGGGAAACGGCGGGCTCCGGGGCGTTTTCGTTCGGGAAACGGCGGCCTCCGGAGCGTTTTCGTTCGGGAAACGGCGGCCTCCGGGGTGTTTTCGTTCGGGAAACGGCGGTTCACGACGCGAACACCCGCCCGCCGAGCCGGGCCCGGTGCGTCTGCACCTCGGCGACGACGCGCCGGAAGTCGTCCCGTGCGTCGTCCACCGTGGCCCAGATCTGCGTCCAGCCCGCGCGCGCCCATCCCTCGTCTCGCCACGAGTCCACCGCGAGCTGTGCCGGGTCGAGGTGGTGACCGCCGTCGTAGTGGACCACCAAGCGCCACTGCCGCCACCCCAGATCCGCGTCCGGTGACCGGGCCCGGCCCGGGTGCAGCACCAGCTGGAGCTCCGGCTCGGGCAGGCCGGCGTGGAGCAGGGCCAGTCGCAGGGCTGTCTCCTGCGGGGAATCCGCGCCCACCCGCACCAGCTCGAGTGCGGCACGGGCGGTGCGCACTCCCTTGAACCGTCCGGCACGCAGGAGCGCGGACCGCAGGGCCGCCGTCGTGGTCCGTGGTGAGCGACGCCCCTCCGGCGACCACGGCCGATGGATGAGGGCGTCCCCGGCCGCCACGACGGGCTCGAGCATGCCTGGACGAAGCAGCGCGGCCAGATCCGCCCAGGATCGCTCCAGGCTCGTCAGGCGGATCCCGTGAAGGACGGTGACGTCCGCGGCCGGGACGAGGCGGGCATGCGAGGTGATCTCCGGTCGGACGCTCGCCCCGCGCGGGTGCGGCCGGGACACGTGCACCGTGCCGTCCTCCGCCAGGAACGGCGGCAGCGGCACGCGGTGCAGGAGCAGCGCCGTGAGGTGGGAGGCCACTCCCCCGCTCGCCTCCACGATCGCGGCCGTCTCCTCCGGCGCGAAGGGAGCGGGGGCCTCGACGTAGCCGAGATCCGCCCACGAGCCGAGGTGGTCAGACCGGAGCCGATGGACCCCATGCGTCACGCGCCGCACGTCACCGCCGCGGACCAGTCGCTCCGAAACCCCGGCCGCGCGCAGGTCGCCACGGGTGAACGGCCGGCCGGCCTCGGCGATGTCCGATAGGGGCAGGGAAGACGTGACCATGCCCGTGACGATGGCTCAACCCGGCCGACCCCGGCCGCGCGGGAGCACCCACCGTGGACGAGGACGTCGGCGGCGCCGCCTGTGCAGGAGTCGTGCGTGGCCCCGGGCCACCCGGTGTCCACACCCCCGGCGCCCGCCGTTTCCCGCACGAAAACGCCCCGGCGTCCGCCGTTTCCCGCACGAAAACGTGGGTGGGGGTCAGAGGCGGGCGTCGAGCCAGGCCAGCGCGTCGGCGACCGGGGCGCGCCAGCGCCAGCGGGCCTTGGCGTCGGCGCGGGTGGGGCCGAGGTTGATCAGCCCCGTCTCATGCCCGGCCCGCTCGGCCCGCAGCACGAACCGGTAGCCGCTCATCACGGCCAGCGAGGTGCCGACGGCGAGCACCGTGCCGCCGTCGTCGGCCATCGCCTCCGCGGCCGCGCGCCGCGCCGCGGGCACGGACTCGCCGAAGTACACGACGTCCGGCTTGAGCTTCACGGAGCCGCACACCCGGCAGCCGACCATCGTGAACTCCTCCACCCAGTGCTGGTCGAGGGAGACGTCCCCGTCGGGGTTCACGGCGTCCGGGTCGATCGCCACGCGCTCGAGGTAGCCCGGATTGGCGGCCTCGAGCCGCAGGTCCAGGTCACGGCGGGACTCGGTGGCCCCGCAGTTCAGGCAGGCCACGCGCGCCAGGTCCCCGTGGAGCTCGATCAGCCGGTCCTCCGGCATCCCCGCCGCGCGTCCGGCCTCGGCGTGCAGCCCATCCACGTTCTGGGTCAGGACGCCGGCGATCCGCCCTTCGGCCGCCCAGCGCGCGAGGATGCGGTGCGCCTCGTTCGGCCGGGCCTGGTCCATGCGACGCCAGCCCACGAACGAGCGTGCCCAGTAGCGGTGGCGGGCGGCCGGGTCGTCCCGGAACTCCTGGTACGTCATCGGCCGGTGGCGGTGCAGGGACCCGTTCGGCCCCCGGTAGTCCGGGATGCCGGAGTCGGTGGACACGCCGGCCCCGGTGATCACGAGCGGGCGGGACTCCTCCATCAGACGCAGCAGACCCCGAGACGCCGTCTCGGGGTCCTGCAGCGGTGCTGTCTCATCCACCACCCTGGCGATCGACCGCAGGGCGGCCTGATGCCCGTCCAGGGCCGGATGCCGTGCGGGCGTCATCGCGCCCGCGCGTCGTCGTCCTCGTCCTCCGCGTAGAGGTCCGCGTACGGATCCTCGTACTCGGGCTCCTGGTCCTGCTCCGGGCCGCGCGTGCGTCCGCCCGTGAGCTCTCGCTCCAGTGCCGAGAGGTCTGTTCCGGGAGAGAAGTACTTCATCTCCCGTGCCTGCTTCGTGGCCTTCGCCTTCTGACGGCCGCGCCCCATGAGCGTGACCCCCTTCGCATCTCTCGCCGCCTCGGATCTGTGGCGCACAGGGGCCCGCCGAGGTCTTCACTGGTCAATATGGTTCGTGCGGACAAGGATACATGACCCGCCGGACGGCCTGTGGACGACGACGACCGGCCCGGTCCGGCGGGGCGTGCAGTGGCGCCGGGTGCGGCGCGGGTCGATCGGTGCTGAGTCCCTGCTCGGCGCGCAGCTCGACCGCGACGGCCACACGCACCAGCCCGAGGGCAGCAACGGCCGCTCGGACTACGCGCCGTTCGTGGACGCGGGCATCGCCTCGACGGGCCTGCTCTCGATCCGCGACGACAACTACCACACGCCCCAGGACGACATCGACAACGTCTCCATCACCACGCTGACCCACACGGCCCGCGCGGTGGCGAACCTGATCGGCACCCTCCAGCAGGACGCCGACGCCCTCGGCACCCGCTGACCCGAGGCGTCCGCCCGTCTCACAGATGCCGTCGGGGGCGGTTTCGGGTGGTATCC
>NZ_JBQPDO010000010.1:0-93924 GCF_052220525.1 Micrococcus sp. TCR-5 | reverse complement strand
CGACGTGGCAGCGCTGCCGCACCCATTACGCGGCGAACCTGATGGGCATCACCCCGAAGAACATGTGGCCGGCCGTGAAAGCCATGCTGCACTCGGTCTATGACCAGCCCGATGCGGCCAGCGTGCACGCGCAGTTCGACCGGCTCCTGGACTACGTGAGCGAGAAGCTGCCCACCGTGGCTGAGCACCTCGACGCCGCCCGGGCGGACATCCTGGCCTTCACCACGTTCCCGAAGGACGTCTGGACGCAGGTCTGGTCGAACAACCCGGCCGAGCGGCTCAACCGGGAGATCCGCCGTCGCACCGACGCGGTGGGCATCTTCCCCAACCGGGCGGCCATCGTCAGGCTAGTGGGTGCGGTGCTGGCCGAGCAGACCGATGAATGGGCCGAGGGTCGACGCTACCTCGGTCTCGAAGTCCTGGCCCGCTGCAGGCTCACCACCGTGACCAACACCGGAGACGAGGTGGACCCCGACACCGAACACACCCTCGGCCTCAGCGCCTGACCCCCATGAAGGATCAGACCGCTACACCATCACGAGGGGCTTGACCTCCTGCGTGGGCACGGTGAAGTACACCTGCCCGGCGCGTTCCGGGTTCAGGGAGATGCCCCCGACGGCGACGTCGCACGCCCCCGACGTGTAGTCGTCCATGAGCGTCTTCCAGCTGGTCTTCACGAACTCCGGCTCCACGCCCATGGTCTCGGCGAGATCGCGGGCCATGTCCACGTCGATGCCCTTCCAGTCGCCACTCTCGGTCTGCTCGGTGAAGGGCGGATAGTCACCGGTGGAGCAGACGCGCAACGTCCCGGCCTCCTTGATGCGTGTGAGTGCGGAGTCGGCGACGGTGGCGGTGGCAGGTTCCGATGAGCTGCCCGCATCCTGCGCCGTGCCGCAGGAGGTGAGGGCGAGCGCCAGGGCGAGGCCGAAGGCCGCCGTCGTGAGTCGGTAGTGGGTAGGGCGGAAGGTCATGATCGGCTGTCTCCCTCGACGACGGCATGTGAGTCCCGTCACCGTAGCCCAGCACCACTCGCCCCCACCGCCGCCCCGCGTTCGGCAAATACACAACACTTGCCTTGCGTATCTCACTGAGGTGTGCCTTACTGGTTCTCGGACCCCCGCCGGAAGGACCCCCATGGCCCACGCCTCCACGCACCCCGCCCATCCGCTGCCGCCCGTGGCGCCCCGTCGTCTGCTGCTGGCCCAGCGGCTGCTCCGCGGCGAGGGCTCCGTCGAGGTCACGGCCTTCCGCGCCGGCGAGACGCTCACCACGGCCGTCCACGGCGTGAGCGCGGACGGCCGCCTCGTGGTCGCCCACGTCCCCAACCTCCTCGGCTCGCTCGGCGCGTTCCACACGCCCGCGCCGCTGGACGTGCGCGTGGACGTCCTGCGCGACGCCCTGGACCTCACGCTCCCCACCCGCCTGGCGTCCGTGCACCTGCTCGGCACCCTGCGCTGGTGCCGGGACTCGGCCGGGGTCGCGGCGCTGGGGCTACGCGGTCGCGTCGCAGACCTCGTGGCCGACGTCGGCCCACGGGTGCGCGTGGGCGTGGTCGAGACCCAGCGGATCCTGTTGCACGACGTCGACGGCGTCGCCGTGTTCTGCCGCCACACCCTGCCGCTCACATCGCGCGGGCTCATCGACCAGGCCGAGCTCGCAGACCTGGCGGACGACGTGCTGGGCACCGCCCCCGAGGTGCTCGCGGACCTGGCCGACGCCGTCGCCCTGGGCCTGCTGCCGGGCGAGAGCACCCCGTTGCAGGTCGACACCGAACTCCTGCCCGAGTCCCCCGCCCACGCCCTCGACGCGGACGAAGCCGGGGTGACCCTGCTCCGCGTCCGCGACGGCGAGAGCACCGCGGTGCACGTGGCCCTGCCCGGTGCAGGCCGGCTCGACCACAGCCCCCGGCACGCCTGGCGGCGACTGCTGGACGCGATCCCGGCGCGGGTCGCCCACCCCTGAGGGGCGGCGTCAGTCGATCGTGTAGGTGGCGCAGGTGGCCACGTCCGTGACCTCGATGCCCTCGGCGGTGCAGGCGAGGTCGGCGTTGTAGGTGCACTCGAGGCGGTGGCACGCACCGACGGTCGAGGCACCCTCGGTCACCGGGCGGCGGACGTCCAGCTGGACGAAGGTGCCGCAGCCGGGCGTGCGGTCGGTGCCGGCGACGGTGATGGCCAGGGCGTTGCAGGACGACTCGGCATTGAAGGCGCAGGCGCTGGCGGCGCAGGTGCGGACGGCGGTGGTCATGGCGTGATCCTCCCGGTTCGGGCCCGCCCCGGGCCGGGGCGGTGCTGCTGGAATCGAGATTACTCCGGCCCACGAATAGCACAAGAGGGGTGATCCTTAGCCGATAGACGATTAGCGCAAATGGATTTTGCGCATTGTCGCGTGTCGTATGGACCGACGTCGTGCCCGCCGGCCGCCCGGAATCTTCTGCATCTCTGGCCCTTCTGGCGACCACGCGCCCACTCAGAAGGGTCAGATGCGCAGACGATCCGCCGTCCCCGCCTCCTGAGCAGCCCCGGCAGCCCCGGCAGCCCCGGCAGCCCCACCACCCTGGCCGAGTCCGCCCCGCGCTCCTAGCGTGGGGCCATGAGCACCCATCGCCTGTCCTCCACCGCCCTCGGGTTCGCCGCCGGACTGGGCACCGCGGCCGCCGTCACCGCAGCCCGCAAGATCGCCGTCATGGCCGCCGTCGGGAAGGGTCACCCGCTCAAGCACCGCCTCCTGGACGCGGCATCCGGCCTGGTCCAGCCGAAGTACCCCATGGGCGCGATGAGCACCTATCTCAACGGACTGCACTTCTACGCCGACGACCTCGGCCGACAGGTCGAAGCCAGCCACTTCTGCATCCACCTGCGCCACGACCTGCACCAGTGCGTGATCTTCGACCGCAACGCGCCGGACGCACGGCTGATCGGCATCGAGTACATCATCAGCGAGGAGCGGTTCCGCAGCCTCCCCGACGAGGAGCGGCGCCTGTGGCACAGCCACCACTACGAGGTGAGCTCCGGCGCCCTCACCGCTCCCGGGGTGCCCGAGCTGGCCGAGCACAGTTACTTCGAAGACCTCATCCACACCTACGGGAAGACGTTCCACACCTGGCAGTACGACCGGGACGACTTCCCGTACGGCATCCCCCAGCTGATGATGGGCCTCACCGGCGACGGCCAGGTGGACGAGGCCCTCCTGCGCGCCCGCGACGAGCGCCTGGGCGTGGACACCGCGGCCAAGCGGCGCCACCGCGCGGACATCCCGGTCCCGGATGTGGTGCCGGGCGCGAACAGCTGGGAGCGCGGGCGGGTCGTGCAGACCACGCTCGAGGAGCGCCCGGTGCGGGGCCGCGACGACTGAGGGCGGCGTCGTCGGCAGGGCGCCGTTTCCCGAACGAAAGCGGTGCGACACGCCGCCGTTTCCCGAACGAAAACGCTCGGCGGGCCGGGGCCGTCATCCGGATCGGGTGGGGGCGCCCCGCGTGGGACAGCACGTCCGCCGCACGGGTCGCGGCAGCGAGAACGCTGGGCTCAGACCTTGCCCTTGAGCAGTCGGTGCCAGTAGATCCGGGGCTGGCCGAGGCGGTCGAAGGCCGCCGTGCTCTTCCGCGGCTTCGTCAGGTCCACGCCGGGGATCGACCGGTCCTCGGAGCCGTCGCGGACGTGCTCGTCCAGGACCAGCTCGTCCCGGCTGACCATCACGGGGATCACGGTGTAGCCGTCGTACTTCTGGAGCGGCTTCCCCGCGTCCGCGGCCTGGATGTTCTGGGTCAGGATCTTGACCTGCCGGCGCAGGGCTCCGCCGGAGGGCCGTGTGCCCAGGGCGGCGGCGTCGCCCAGCGCCCACACGTGCGGGTGCACGGGATGCCGCAGGGTCGCGGGATCCACGGCCGCCAGGCCGGCCTCGCCGTCGTCCGCCAGGCCTGCCTCGGCGATGAACTCCGGGGCCCGCACCACGGGCGTGATGTACGCGGCCGCGACGTCGGTGATCCGCTCACCGGTGTTGAGCACCACCTCGCGGGCCTCGTGGTCCACGGCGTTCACCTCTGCGCCGGCGTGCACATGGATGCCGTACCTCGCCACGGCCTCGGCCAGAGCGGGGTCGATGGTCTGCCGGTCCAGGATCCGGCCGTACGGGGTCACCAGGTGGACGTCCACGTCCGGCAGGATCCCCGTGCGCTCCCATGCCGCGCAGGCCAGGAACAGCGCCTTGAGCACGGTGCCGCCGCACGAGGAGGGCTCAGCCGGCACATTCGCCACCACACGGTCCCCCGCGGCCACACGCGACAGCAGCGCCCGGGCGGCGTCCACGTGCTCGGGCACGTGCGCACTCGCCGCCCATCCGGCGGCGTAGGCCTCACGCAGCCCGTCGATCGCACCCCACCACGGGGTCAGCCCCGGGCAGAGCACGAGGTGGCGGAAGCCCACGGTCAGCCCGGTGCTCGTCACCGCGGTCCGTTCCTCGGCGTCCACGGCCACGACGTGGTCCGGGATCCATTCGACCCCGTCCGGGATGACGGCCCGCATCGGCCGTTCGAACCGGGCCATGTCCGCCTGCCCGCCCGCCGCGTAGTTCAGCATCGGCCGGTAGCGGTGCAGCTGTTGGCCGTCGGCGATGGCGACCCGACCCTGCCGCTTCCGCCGCAGTGCGGCGGCCAAGGACACGCCGGCGTTGCCGCCGCCGACGATCAGGATGTCGTACTGCTCGGTCACGTGGTCCTCCGTGGGGTGACGGGGTCAAGGAAACGGTACGGCCGCCCCCGCAGACGTGCTCCGCGGCAGACGGGACGTGCCGCCCATCCTCCACTGGTGGCCGGGGCCGGCGCTAGCCCGCGAGGCCCAGCAGCCGCAGCTGGTCGGCGTACTTGCGCATCCCGACCTCCACGGCCTGCGGGTTCTGCGCGTACCAGTCCAGGTGGGTCTGTCGCAGCTGCTCGGCCGGGACGGTCTGTCCGGCCACGGTCCAGTCCTCGGTCGGCTCGGCGTCGAGGTCGAGGGCCTCCACCACGACCGCCTCGAGGGGCGCGCGCACCCCGCCGAGGAGCACGCGGGAGGCGGGCACGGGCTGGACGGCGACGTCGCCCGGCAGGTGCCCGGCCACGCGCTCGGCCACGCGGGTCAGCAGCATGTTGGTCGGGTGGTTCACGGTGTAGAAGCCGACGCCCCGCTCCGCCGCCACCAGATCCGCCATGGACAGCGTCCCCTTCGCCTCCTCCCGCGCCCGCAGCGCCTGCACGGACGCGGCCGCGGCCTCGCGGATCGCCGCCGGCGCCACCTCCCGACGACGGCCCGTCGCCGCCTCGGCCAGCACGCGCAGGTCGTGGTACGGCACGACGGGCGGGTCCTCCCCCGGCCGCTCGGCCGCCCCGGGCGCGAACTTCCAGTTGCGGAGGGTGACCTGCCAGGGAAAGCGCGAGACGTCGTACACCACGGGGATCCGCACCACGGCGGCGTCCTTCGGCAACCGGGCCACGAGCTGGTCCGTGCCGATGGGCATGCCCCGGTAGTCGTGCGGGATCGGCTGGGTGACGAGGGCCTTCACGCGGGGCAGCAGCCGCTCCAGGTGCTCGACCTCGTCCGGCTGGGCCTCGAAGGCGGGCGGCACGCGGACGCTCACCAGGTCCGCCCCGTGCAGCGGTGTGCCGGGCTCCCCGCCGAGCAGCCGCCGGTACGACTCGCCCTGGCAGTTGCCCCACACCAGCAGCAGGTCACCCTCGGGCAGGTCCTCGAGCCCGTAGAAGTGGCCGTAGTGCCGGCGTCGTCCCTCGTCCTCGTGCACGCCTGCGTCCTCTCTCCTCAGCCGTCCTCGCGACGGATCCAGTCGACGCCCGTCTTCCCGAACCACCAGGCCAGGAACGCGGAGAGCGCCGCGAAGTCCAGTTCGTCCAGCTCGCTCATCGGTCCTCCCGTGCTCCGTCCTGTCCGCGATTGTGCCAGCCCCGCGGACACCGGCCCGCTCAGCCCCAGCCGCCCCACCACGCCTCGAGGTCCGGCACGGCGGCCACGGGCGCCCAGCCCAGCCGGGAGGCGGGCACCCGCCACACCCGCGCCGTCCCGCCCCGCCGACGCCGCCACCGCGCCCGGGCGCACGTCAGCACGGCGAGCACGTCGCGCTCGGCCCGCTCGCCCGGCTCGCCCAGCACCTCCACGCGCTCGACGCCGGCCCGTTCCAGGCGCAGCAGCCACGCGGCGACGGCGTCCGCGTCAGGCCGGGCTCCGGCCGCGGCGGGCCGCAGCGGCACGTGCACGTCCACGGACCAGTCGGGCACCGACCGCACGGCGTCGAGGTCGCCGCGCGCCGGCGTCGGCGGCAGGTCCTGGGACGCCGCCGCGCCGCCGTCGGGCTCGCCCAGCAGCCGCACGCGGGGGTCGCCGAGCGCCCGCGCCGCCGCCTCGTCGAGGCCGCCCACGACGCCGACCCGCGCCCCCGGTGCCGCGCGCAGCACGGCGTCCACCGCCACCACGGCCGCCGCCGCGCCGTCCGCGCCCTCCGGCACCCGCACGCGCGCCTCGACCCGCAGCGGGCCGGCCAGGGACAGGCCGTGGCCGCGGGCCGTCGTCGCGGGGATGCGCGAGGCGAGCACGAGCGCCTCGCGGGCCTTCACCCGGGCGGCCTCGGCGGTGTCGCCGCGTCCGCCGAAGTCGGCGCCGGCCTGCCACGCCACGGCGTCCGGCGCGTGGCGCAGGGCCGCCCCCACGCGCCACAGCCGGTGCGCCAGCTCCCAGTCCTCCCCGCCGTAGCCCACGAACGCGGGGTCGAAGCCGCCGGCGTCCTCGTAGACCTCGCGCGCCATCGTGAGCACGGCCGAGATGACGTACCGGTAGCCGGTGGAGTCGGCGCGGCGCAGGTCGTCCGTCGCGCGGTACCCGTCACCCAGCCACGCCGGCTCAGCCAGGCGGGAGCTCTCCGGCACCTCGTCCCCGGGCCGCCAGCCGTCCGCCCAGGCCCGCTCCAGCCAGGCCTCGGCCAGGTGCCGCCGCCGACCCACCACCGCGGCGTCCCGGGGCGCCGTGGCCACCGCCGCCAGCGCCGCGGCGAGGTACCCGGGCTCGGGGAGCATGTCCCCGTCGAGGAAGGCGAGCACGTCGCCGTCGGCCGCCTCCGCCCCGAGCGCCCGGGCCGCCGAGGCGCGGAACCCGCGGTCCCGCTGGCGCACGGTCACCACGTCGAACGGCAGGCCCGGGTCCACCCGGGGCGGGACGGGCGAGCCGTCGTCGGCCACCACGAGCTGCAGCCCGCCGGTCAGGCCGCGCTGGGCCGCGAGCGCGGCCGTGAGCCGGTCGAGGTCCGCCTGGGCCCGGTAGTAGGGCACCACCACGGAGACGGCAGCGCTCACGTCCACCTGTGCACGCGGCGGAGCACGTCGAAGAGCATCCGCGCGCAGTCCTCGGCCCCGGGCGAGAGGTCCACGGCGGGGTCGAGCCACGTGCGCTCGGGGTCCTCGACCGCCTCGGCGATCGCCTCGGCCAGCGCGAAGGCCGGCGACCCGTTCGGGTGCACGAGCCGCAGGGTGCCCGGGCGCAGGCGCTCCATCTCCTCCGTGTAGCGGCCCGCGGAGGCGATCGCCCTCCGCCCCACCGAGGTCCACGCCGCCAGGGACCCGGACGCGGACACGTTGCGGTGCGCCGCGAACGGGATGCCCGCCGAGAGCAGGGCCGCGTCCGCGAACTCGTCCGGCACGAACCCGGTGACGCGGAACTCCAGGCCGCGCGCCTCGGCGTCGCGGGTCAGCTCCGCCACGAGGTCGTCATGCCCGATGCTGACGGGTCCGAGCGCCGTCAGCCGGCGCGGCGCCCCGGAATCCGGGCCCCACTGGCGGTGCAGCTCGGTGAGGGCCTCCAGGGCGAGGGCGTGCCCCTTGCCCGGGTAGACGAAGCCGAAGAGCACGAGGTCCCGGTCGAGGCCGGCCATGCTCTCCGGCACCACCGGCTCGGCGCGGGCGGCCGCGGCCCGGCGGTCCTCCACGGGCAGCGGGACCACGTCCGCGGCCACGTCCACCAGGTCCGCCAGCAGCGCCCGCTCGTGCTGCGAGGACACCACGACGCCGTCCACCGCCTGGGCGAGCCGCGCGTATGCCTCGCCGCGGCGGCGGTAGCGGCCGTCGCCCTCGGCGGGCTGCGGGATGTCGTGCAGGGTGAGCGTGGTGCCCTCGGGCAGGACGTCGACGAGCAGGTCCGCGGCGGCGGTCGCGGTGGGGCCGAACAGCGCGTCCGTGACGTCCAGGTGCACGGCGGCGCCCAGCGCGCGCGCCTCCTCCAGCACGGGCACGAGGCCCCGGAACGCCGCGACGTCCTCCGCCGTGAGCAGCTCCACCTCGGCGCCCACCCGACGGAGGGCGGCGGCGGTCTGCCGGCCATGGCGCACCACGCCGTGCTCCGGCGCGCCCACGGTCACGTACAGCACACGTCCCTGCGGCTGCGAGTCCACGTCCACGATCCCCTTCACCTGCGGCGGCGCTCCTCGACGCGGCGGCGCGCCGGAACGGACAGGATGCCGCTGCTCCGATTCTCCGATCCTGCCCTGACAGACTAGATTCCGCGACCCCCGACCCGGGACGGGGACACGCCGCCCGCGCGGCATCGCATCCCCAGGTCAGGAGGCCCTCCCCCGTGAGCATCACCGTCCAGCACGTGCCCGCGCAGCACCCGTACACCCGCGCGATCCGCCCCCTCGACCCGGGCGCCGCGCCGGACGTGGAGTTCCTGCCGGACCCGCCGGTGCCGGGCGCGCCCGCGCACCAGTGGTGGCCGCCCCGGGCCCTGCGCGCGGAGTGGCTGGCCGAGCACCGCCCGGACGTGCTGCACGTGCACTTCGGCTTCGAGCACTTCAGCCCCGCCCAGCTGGCCGCCGCCCTGGACGCGCAGCACGCGCACGGGGGCGCCGTCGTCGTGACCGTGCACGACCTCGAGAACCCGCACCTGACGGACCAGGGCCCCCACCGGGACCGCCTGGCCGTGCTGCTGGGCCGCGCGGACGCCGTGCTCACGCTCACCCCCGGCGCCGCGGCGACCCTCGCCCGCGACTACGGCGTGCGCGCCCTCGTGGTCCCCCACCCGCACATCGTCCCGCTCGAGGACCTCGCGGCGCGGGGCGACGACGACGCCCCCGGCGTGCTGCCCCCCGACGCGTCCGACGACGGCGACGGCGCGGCCGCCCCCGCCCGCCTGCTGGTGCACGCCAAGGACCTGCGGGCCCAGGTGGCCCCGGTGGCGCTGCTGCCGGTGCTGGCCGCCGCCGTCGGGACGCTGGCCGACCGCGGCGTCGACGCGCGGGTGACCGTGGAGGTCCAGGACACCGTGCAGGACGAGGACGCCCTGGCCGCGCTGCGCGCGGGCTGCGCCCACCACGGCTTCGAGCTGTGGCAGCACGACCGGCTCGACGACCCCGCCCTGCACGCGCTGCTGCGCGACGTGGACGTGTCCGTGCTGCCGTACCGCGTCGGCACCCACTCGGGCTGGGTGGAGATGTGCCGGGACCTGGGGGTGCCGGTGGCCGTCGCGGACATCGGGCACATCGCGGACCAGTCCGGCGCCTGGTTGACCCCCGACTCGCTCGCCGCGTTCGACCCGGAGGACCCCGACTCCCTCGCCGACGCGCTCGAGACGCTCGTGCGCGCCCGCGCGCGCACGGCCCCCGCCGACCCGGCCGCCCGGGCCCGGCAGCGCCGTCGCGTGGCCGCCGCCCACGTGGCCGTCTACCGCGAGGCCCTCGCCCGGGCGCGCGGGGCGCTGCCGGGCGTGTCCGTGCTGGTCATCACGGGGCACCGGGACGAGCACCTGGCCCGCGTGATCGCCGGGCTGGAGCGCTCCCACCGCCGCCCGGACCAGGTGGTCGTGGTGTTCATGGGCCAGCCGGACGGGCGCGTCCCGGCCACGGACCTGCCCGTCACGGTGGGGCACGTGGCCGCCGAGGCCGGCCTGCCGCTGGCGCAGGCCCGCAACCGCGCGGCCGAGCTCGCCACCGGCGAGATCCTCGTCTTCCTCGACGTGGACTGCATCCCGGCGGCCGAGACCGTCGGCGTGCTGGCCACCGAGGTCGCGGCCCACCCCGGGTCCGTGGTGATGGGCCGGCCCCGCTACCTGCGGCCGGGCTGGACCCGCGACGTCGGGGAGGCCGATCTGACCTCGCACCGCGCTGACGCCCTGCTGCGCCGCCTCTCCGTGCCCCACCGGGCGCGCGCGCACCTGACCGCCGGCCCTTCGGACGAGTGGCACCTCGTGTGGACGCTGATCCTGGCGTTGCGCCGCGCGGACCTGGCCCGCATCGGCGGTTTCGACGCGGGCTTCACCGGCTACGGCGCCGAGGACACGGACCTGGCCTTCCGCGCCCGCGACGCCGGCCTGACGCTGCGGTTCAGCCCCGCCGAGGCGTTCCACCAGCACCACGGGGTGATGGTCCCGCCGCTGCACCACCTCGAGGACATCCTGGTCAACGCCCGCCGCTTCCGGCAGGTGCACGGCCGATGGGCCATGGAGGGGTGGCTGCGCGCGTTCGCGGACGCGGGGCTGATCGCGTGGGACCCCGAGGGGGAGCGGCTCGCGCTGCTGCGTCACCCCACGGAGGCGGAGCTGACGGCCGCCCGCCGCGACGACGCCGCGTACTGAGGGGCGACGCGCCGGGGGCGATCGGGGCTCAGCCCAGGGCGCCCTCGATCGCCGCCTCCCAGCGCCGCCGGTACTCGTCCGGCGCCACGAGCAGCAGGCCCGCGAGCCGATCGGCGGCGGCCGGGTCCGCGAGGGCGCCGCGCACCGCGCCGGCCCAGTCGGCGTCCGGGTCCTCCCACGCGCACCACGGCACGCCCGCGGCCCGGTGGATCTCGCGGACGAACACGCGCTGCTCGTCGAACGGCCGCGGCTCGGGGGCGAGCACCACGGGGCGGCCGGAGCGGGCGGCGTCCACCACGGCGTTGTGCCCGGCCGAGACCACCACGACGTCGGCGTCCGCGGCCCGGCGGGCCGGCGCCTGGACCCAGCCGTGCAGCGTCACGGTGGTGGGCATCGCCTCCGCCGCGAGCCCGCCCGGCGCCTCCGGATCGCCCACCCCGGCGATCGGGCCGTACACCTCCCACGTCGCCTCCGGCACGGCGGATGCCGCCCGGGCCAGGTCCGCGGCCCGCACCCCGCCGCCGCCTGTCCCGGCGATCACGGCGACGCGTGGGGCGGCGCCGGCGGACGACGTCGTCGTGGCGCGGGTGCCGAGCCGGCCGGTGACGTCCGCGACCCCGAGGTAGGTGACCCGGTCCGCGTGGGCGGCGCGCCAGGCGGGGACCTCGAGCTCGGCGGCGTAGTGGGCGAAGAGGCCGTCGGCCTCGGCGTAGACGAGGGCGTGCGCGGGGTCGGTGCGCTCGCCGTGCATGCGGCGGTGCAGCACGGGCCAGCCCGCCAGGCGCAGGAACAGGGCCGCCTCCACGGACACGTCCACCACGCACACGTCCGGGTCCACCCGTTGCGCCGCCGCGTGGAGGGCGTCGAAGCGCGCCCGGATCTCGGGCCCCACCGGGGACCAGTGCAGGGGCGAGCGGGCCGGCTGCTGGTGGCCGGGCACGAGGTCCGAGGGCAGCGGGATGACGGGGACGTCCGCGGGCAGCAGTTCGGCCGCCCGGGGATGGGCGGTCACGACCGTCACGTCGAACGCCCCGGTCGACGCCAGGCCGGCGGCGTGCCGCAGGTGCCCCGCCCCGTGCTGGTGGGCGTAGTAGAGGACCCGCCTGCGGGCCGGAGCCATCAGAGGGACTCCAGGTCCGCCGCCTCGGCGGACGGGCGCGGGACCCCCTGCGGGTCGAACCCATACGCGTCCTCGGCGGCGGCGAGGTCACGGGCGTCCTCGGCGGCCTGCTCGAGCAGGTCCACGTAGCCCTCCACCATGGTCTCCGCGCTGAACCGGCAGGCCCACGCGCGCACGCGTCCCCGGTCCTTGCGGCGGGCGTGACGGATCGAGACCGCGAGCTCCTGCGCCGTGTGGTGCACGGCCAGTGCGCCGGCCTGCGGGGCGACGATCTCCCCCATCGCGCCGCTGAGCAGCGCGGCCACCGGCACGCCGAGCGCCATGGCCTCGACCACGGCGAGCCCGAACGGCTCGGCCCACAGGGGGGTGGCCAGGAAGACCTCGCCCGTGGCGAGCATGTGCGGCAGCGCGTGATGGTCGAGGTGGCCGTGGTAGACGGTGTCCGGACCGAGCCGCGGCACGACCTCGCGGGCGTGGTACTCCTCGTCCGAGATCGGCCCGGCGAAGTGCAGCTCCATGCCCGCGATCCGGGCGGCGTCGATCGCCACGTGCAGGCCCTTCTCCGCCGTGATCCGGCCCGACCACACGGCGCGGCCGCGCACGGGGACGGCGTCGGAGACCCACTGGTGCAGCTCGATCCCGTTGGGCACCACATCCACCCGCGGCAGCCGATGCTGCCAGGCCAGCGCGTTCGACGCGGACACCGAGGCCCACCGGTGGTGGTCGGGGGCTGTCCAGCCCGGGGCGTCGACGACGGCCAGCACCTCCGCCAGCGTGGCCGGCGTGTGCAGGACGGTGACCATGGGGCGGGCGCGCAGCAGCTCGAGCGGCGCCGGAGAGAGGGAGTTGTTCAGGACGGCGTCGGAGTCGTCGTCGAGGATCAGCGCGCAGGCCCGGCGGGCGGCCGCCTCGCGCACGCGGGTGCCCGCGCGGCCCGGGCCGGCGCCCTCGGCGGGCAGCACGGCGACGACGTCGCCCGGCAGCCGGGTGCCCTCCCGCGCGTAGACGGTGACGTCGTGGCCCCGGCGCACGAGGTGCTCCACGGTCATGGCCGTGTGCATCTCCAGCCCGCCCTCGTAGGGCGAACGGATGGGGTGGAGCATGTGGGTGAGCACGCTGATGCGCATCGGCGTCCCCTTCCCGGCCCGGGCCGGGCCGAACGGCCCCGTGCGGGGCGGCAGAAGCGCGACTGACCTGCGGTGAGACGGCCGCATCACGTCCGCGCTGACGTACCCCGGCACTGTAGACACCCGGGGGGTCCCCCCGGAAGCGCCGACCCCCCTCCCGGGTGAGGGCGGGGAAGGCGCACACGCCCCCGTCACGAGAAAGTCCCGGCCCGCGACCTCGAGGATCGCGGACCGGGACGGTCCGTGGAGCTAAGGGGAATTGAACCCCTGACCTTTTCATTGCGAACGAAACGCTCTACCAACTGAGCTATAGCCCCAGGTCGTGCCCTCCCGCGGGAGTGCACCGGACCATCATACGCCCGCCGCCCCCGATCCTCCAATTCGGCGGCGCCGCGCGGCGACCACGCCGAGCACCACACCCGCCAGGTCCGCGACGACGTCCACCGGGTCCCCCGTCCGCAGCGGCACCCACGCGTGCTGCACGAGCTCGCTCACCGGTGCGTGCACCGCGAACGGCAGGGCCCACCACGCGCTCCGCCCCCGCCCCACGGCGAGGAACGCGGGCAGCGCGAACACGGCCACGTGGATCGCCTTGTCCAGCCCCGGCACGGCGAACCCGGCCTCCGGCACCTGCTCGCCCGGCAGGTACAGCACCACCAGCTGCACCACGACGGCGGCGGCCAGCGCCGCCGCCAGGGCGCGGCGCCGTCGTCGGGAAGCGGGGGCGGAGGGGGCGGCCGGGGAGCCGGAAGGAACGGTCATCCGCCCATTCTGTCCGGCTTCTGCGCCGGGCACTCATGGTCCCCGCCCTGCTGAAAAGGCTCTATGTTTTTGCCATTTCTGCGCCGACCATGTGATGATCGCGCCATCCGGGTGGGCTCGTTCCGCCAGGATGCCGGTGTTGACAGCGCCGCCCAGGGCCGAGGGACCGCGATGGCTTGAGCAGAGAGCTCGCCGTTCGTGGACTCGGGACCCGGCGGGATGCCCTCCACCTCCCCGGCCCCTGGCCGCGACGTGATCGGTACGCCACCCTCCGCCCTGCGGAGCCGTGCCCTGACCGGACCGCGCCGGGGGATCGGGACGTCCACAGTCACTCGTGCGAAAGGAAGTTCGATGCCGCCCTCCCAGGACGCAGCGTCCCTGACCCAGCTCGGCGTGATCGGGGTGATCCTGCTCATCGTGCTGTTCTACGGCGGGACCATGATCATGTCTGTGGCCATCTCCAAGAAGAAGGAGAACGCCGACGCCTACATGACGGCCGGCAATCGGATCGGCTTCGGCGTGTCCGCCGCCTCCATGACGGCCACCTGGATCTGGGCCTCCTCCATGTACGCCTCCGTGACCGCCGGCTACACGTACGGCGTCTCCGGCCCCCTCCACTACGGCCTCTGGGGCGCCCTGATGATCCTGTTCATCTACCCGTTCGGCCGCCGCATCCGCACGGTCGCACCGCGCGCCCACACCCTCGCCGAGGTGATGTACGCCCGGCACGGCCGCTCGTCGCAGCTCATGCTGGCCGGCTCCAACGTGCTCGGCTCCGTCATCTCCCTGACCTCCAACTTCATCGCCGGCGGCGCCCTGATCTCCCTGCTGTCCCCGCTGTCCTTCGGCGCGGGCATCCTGATCGTGGCCGCGGGCGTGCTGCTGTACACCCTGTGGTCCGGCTTCCGCGCCTCCGTGCTCACCGACTTCGCCCAGGTGATGGCCATGCTCGGCGCGACCGTCGTCATCATCCCCGCCGTGTTCTTCGCCGCGGGCGGCCCGGGCATGTTCCAGGCCGGCGTCGAGGCCGGCCACGTCACGGCCCAGCAGCAGAGCTTCTTCTCCTCCGAGGCGTTCATGAACCAGGGCGCGCCGTACATCGCCGCGGTGCTGGCCTACGCGATCGGCAACCAGACCATCGCCCAGCGCCTCTTCGCCGTGCGTGAGGACCTCATCAAGCCCACCTTCGTCACGGCCACCCTCGGGTACGGCGGCACCGTGATCGGCGTCGGCATGCTCGGCGTCATGGCGCTCTACCTGGGCGTCGAGCCGCTCGACGGCGACGTCAACAACCTCCTGCCCCAGATGGTCGCCGACCACCTGCCGCTGGCGCTCGTGGCCCTGGCGTTCCTGATGATCATCGGCTCGCTGTCCTCCACCGCCGACTCGGACCTGTCCGCCCTCTCGTCGATCGTGATGACGGACGTCTACGGCCAGTCGGTCGGCCGCAAGAACGCCGACCCGAAGACCATGCTACTGATCGGCCGCATCACCATGATCGTGGCGACGGCGGCGGCCCTGTACTTCGCCACCGCCAAGTTCGACATCCTCGACCTGCTGGTCTTCGTGGGCGCCCTGTGGGGCTGCCTCGTGTTCCCCGTGATCGCGTCCTTCTACTGGGGCAGGATCACCAACGTCGCGTTCACGGTGTCCGTCCTCGCCGCGCTGGCCGTGTTCCTGCCCGTGCGCTTCGAGTGGATCCCGATCGAGGGCGCCTGGGCGTTCGTGGTGGAGACCCTCGCGATCCTCGGTGTGGGCGTCGTGCTGGGCATCATGTGCTTCGGCTTCTTCGGCCTGCGCCCGGCAGTCGTGGTCGGCGCGATCGCCTCGGTCGTGATGCTGTTCCTCGGCTACGGCTTCCTGCGGGACTACGCCACCCTCACGGGCTCGCTCGTGGCCTACGCCGTGTCCTTCCTCGTCTGCTGGGGGCTCTCCGTCCGCTCCGGCCAGGACTTCGACTTCGACCGGATCGCGCGCGTGACCGGCGACTTCGACCCCGCGACCGAGGACCTGCCGCAGGTCGAGCGCGCCTCGGCCGCCGTGTCCTGATCCCCCCGTCCCCCGACTCGCAAGGAGCATCCGCATGACCGTCGGTCTGACCCTGTACGTCCTGATGTGGCCCGTCCTCGTGCTGGCCGTCCTCGTCTCGATCGCCCGCGGCTTCGTCGCCGACTGGGCCGCGGCCAGCCGCGAGGGCCGCTCGATCATCTGAGGCATCCGCCGGGGGCTGACCGTGGCCGTGGTGGTCCTCGCCCTCAACGCGGTCTTCGGCCTGACGCCCGCCGAGACCTCGGCCGCCATCCCGGGCATCGCCGGGCTCGAACACATGCTCGTGACCTCCGGTCTCGCGCTGCTGTTCGTCGCCCTGTACAGCGGCGTGCGGGAGCGTCAGGCCCACCTCGAGACGGGCCGCGCCGGCGGCGCCGTCGTCGAGGGGGCCTGACCCGCCCGATCCCTGCCCGACCGCGCCCGCGTCAGCGAGCGCGGTCGAGCAGGATCACGTCCAGGCGGCGCGGCCCGTGCACGCCTTCGACGCGCTCGAGCTCGATGTCGCTCGTGGCCGAGGGCCCGGAGATCATGGTGATCGGCGCCGTCGCCTCCACGCGGGCCAGCGCCTCCGGGAAGAGCTCCACCACGGAGTCCAGCGGCACGATGCACACGTGGTGGTCCGGGACCAGGGTGATCGCCCGGCGGCCCTCGTCCGGGCGGCCGCTGAGGAAGATCGTCCCGGTCTCCGCGCAGGAGACCGTCGAGGACGTCACCACCGCGTCCACCTCGTTCAGCGCGTCCACGCTGAGGGGCTCGCGCTCGCCGTCGTGGGCGCCGCGGACCGCGGCCCGCTCCCCCGTGTGACCCACCGCGGGCTCCGTGATGCGCTCCCGGCCGGCCCCGCGCGAGTCCGCGGGGAGCCAGTCAGGCTCCAGACCGGCCGGCACCACGTACCGGGCGTCCGGGCCGAGCAGCTCGGCGATGGCCGCGGCCACCGTCTCCTCGGTCTCGTCCCGCACGGAGGCCCGGTAGTCGATCAGCCGATCGCGCAGCATCTCCACCACCTCGGCCCGGTCCCGGGAGGAGGTCCGCCGGTAGGTGCGCTGCACCGGGTCCGCGACCGGCCCGTCCGCCGTCGCCTCGCGGATGCGCCGCAGGATCTCGGCCTTCGCCTCGCTCATCGTCCGTCCTCCTCGACGTGCTCGTCCTCCTGGCGGTCCAGCCCGGCGACGCCGTCCAGGGCGGTCCGGTGCTCGGTCTCATCCTTGTGGCGGGCCCACCAGTTGCGGAAGGACTCCCGCGGGGGCGCCGGCACGTCGCGCTCGTCGGTCCACCCGCCGGCGATGCCCGGCAGCCAGCCGAGCACCCGGTCCGGCCCGGCCGCGACCCGGCCCAGCCCCAGGCCCCGCTCGGCCAGCGACATGCGCCGACCCGAGGACATCACCACGGAGGCGCCCTTCATCGCCACGTCCATCTGCGAGGGCGTGACGGACTCCACCGCCGCCTTGGCGCGGGCCAGGGGGCCGGCAGCGGCGTCCTTCTCCGTGCGCAGGGCCTTCCGGGCGGCGTGGGTGGCCTGCACGTCCTCGTCCCGGAGGTGGATGAGGATCGAGGGGATGTCGATGGCCACGGGGCACACGTCGTAGCACGCCCCGCACAGCGTGGAGGCGTAGGGCAGGGTGCCGTTCTCCCCCGCGTCCACACCGGTGAGCTGCGGGGAGAGGATCGCGCCGATCGGGCCCGGGTAGACCGAACCGTAGGCGTGGCCGCCGGTCTGCTCGTACACGGGGCACACGTTCATGCACGCCGAGCAGCGGATGCAGTGCAGCGCGGAACGGCCCTTCGGGTCGGACAGCACCGCGGAGCGGCCGTTGTCCAGCAGGACCAGGTGGAACTCCTGAGGACCGTCGCCCTCGGTGACGCCCGTCCACATGGAGGTGTACGGGTTCATCCGCTCGCCCGTGGACGAGCGCGGCAGCAGCTGCAGGAACACCTCGAGGTCCTCGAAGGTGGGCACGAGCTTCTCGATGCCCATCACGGTGATCAGCGTCTCCGGCAGGGTCAGGCACATGCGGCCGTTGCCCTCCGACTCGACGACGGAGAGCGTGCCCGTCTCGGCGACGCCGAAGTTCGCCCCGGAGATCGCCACCTTCGTGCTCAGGAACTTCTCGCGCAGGTGCCGGCGTGCGGCCTCGGCCAGATCGGCCGGCTCGGAGGTGAGGCTCTCGTCCGTCTCCGGCATCTCCCGGAGGAAGATGTCCCGGATCTCCCGGCGATTGCGATGGATCGCCGGGACGAGGATGTGGCTGGGCCGGTCGTGGCCGAGCTGGACGATGAGCTCGGCCAGGTCCGTCTCGACGGCGGCCACGCCGGCATGCTCGAGCGCGGCGTCCAGGCCGATCTCCTGGGTGGCCATGGACTTGACCTTGATCACCTCGTCCACGCCCTTGGCGGTGACGAGCTCCGTGATGATGCGGTTGGCCTCGGCCGCGTCCCGGGCCCAGTGCACGACGCCGCCGCGCGCGGTGACCTCGGACTCGAGCCGCTCCAGGAGCGCGGGCAGATCCGCCATGACGGACTGCTTCAGCGCGGAGCCGGCGGCGCGCAGCTCCTGCCAGTCCGGCAGCTCCTCGACGACGCCGGCACGCTTGGCACGGATGGTGTGCGTGGCCCGGCGGATGTTGGCGCGCATCTGGCCGTTCCCCAGCTGCTCGCGGGCGGACTCGGGGAACGGGGTGTTCAGCAGGATCTCGCCCTCGCCGTGGACGGGGCGGACGGTGGGCATTCCCAGGCGCACGCGGGTGGGTGCGGTGCTCATCGGCGGGCCTCCTCAACACGGGCGGACGGTCCGCGGCGGACGCCGGCGGACGCGGGGATGGACAGTTCGACGGGGCCGTCGACCTCGAGCGGGTTCTCCCGGGTGGCCGCGAGGATCTCGGCGAGGTGCACGGTGCGCAGCGGGCGGCCGTCCTGACCGCGCGCCTCTCGACGGTGCATGGCCCCGTCCAGGTGGAGCAGACAGGAGGCGTCGCCGCCCGTGCAGAGGGAGGCGCCGGACGCGGTGACCTTCTCGATCTTCTCCTCCGCGATGGCCGCGGAGACGTCCGGGTTCTTCAGGGAGAAGGTACCGCCGAAGCCGCAGCACTCCTCGGCGTCCGGCAGCGGGCGCAGATCGATGTCCGCCACGGTGCGCAGCAGGTCCTCCTGGCGCGAGCCCAGGCGCAGCAGGCGCATGCCGTGGCAGGAGGGGTGGTAGGTCACGGTGTGCGGGAACCAGGAGCCGAGCTGGGCCCCGGCGTCCGTCACCCCGAGGACGTCCGTGAGCAGCTGCGACAGCTCGAGGGTGCGGGAGGCGACGACCTCGGCGTCGCGGGCCAGACCCTCGTCCCCGCCGGAGCGGGCGACGTCCGGCTGCTGGTGGCCGAGCGAGGCCACACAGGAGGCGGAGGGGGCGACGGCGAGGTCGTAGTCGGCCTTCATGAAGGTGCGGACGTGGTTGCGCACGACGGGCAGGGCGTCCTCCATGTATCCGCTGTTGACGTGCATCTGCGAGCAGCAGACCTGGCCGGGCGGGAAGACGACCTCATGGCCGAGCCGCTCGAGGATGCGGACGGTGGCGAGGGCCACCTTGGGGTACATCGCGTCCACGATGCACGTGGCGAACAGGGCGATTCTCATGCCGGTCTCCGTTCCGGACGGGGCGCCTGGGGCGCCGTGCGGTGCGGCAGCACACGGGTGCCGTAGTGGTCAGACCATATCATGCCAGCCGCTTGCGAGGTGACCGCCCTCACAGTACGCTCCTTGGTCTGACCACAGTGGTCCGACCATCACCGGCCCGACCGGATCCCGCCCCGTCCCCTCGCCCACCGGGAGACCCCCGTGCACACCTTCACCCCCACCCCCGATGCCGCCGGCAGCGTCGCGCTCTCCGCCGCGCTCGGCGTCCTGCCCCTGCTGACGTTCTTCGCCACCCTCCTCGGTCTGCGCCTCAAGGCCTGGCAGTCGGGGCTCGCCGCGCTCGTGGTGGCCCTGCTCGTGGCCGTGCTGGGCTTCCACATGCCGGCCCACCTGGCGGCGCTGGCCGCCGCCCAGGGAGCGACCTTCGGCCTGTTCCCGATCGTCTGGATCGTCGTGATGGCGCTGTGGTTCTACCAGGTCACCGTGCTCTCCGGGCGATTCGACGACATGCGCGCGATCTTCGACTCGCTCGGCGGCGGAGACATCCGCATCCAGGCCGTGCTCATCGCGTTCTGCTTCGGCGGCCTGCTCGAGGCCCTCGCCGGCTTCGGCGCCCCCGTGGCCATCACGGCCACCATGGTGCTCGGCCTGGGTGTGCCCCCGCTGCGGGCGGCCACCGCCGTGCTGCTGGCGAACACCGCGCCCGTGGCCTTCGGCGCCGTGGGCACCCCCATCACCACCGCGGGCACGCTCACCGGCATCCCCGCCACGCACATCGGCGCGATCGTCGGCCACCAGGCCCCGTTCGTGGCCGTGTTCGTGCCGTTCCTGCTCGTGTTCATCATCGACGGGCTGCGCGGCGTGCGGCAGACGTGGCCGGCGCTGATCGTGATCGGCGCGAGCTTCGCCGTCGCCATCTGGCTGGCCTCGACCTACTTCTCCTATGAGCTCACCGACGTCGTGGCCTCCCTGGTCTCCCTCGCCGCCGCCGTCCTGCTGCTGCGCTTCTGGCGGCCGCGGGGCGCCGAGGAGGCCCGCCAGCGCCTCGACGCCCCCGCCCGCGCGGCGGCGCAGGACCTCACCCCCGGCCGGATCTTCATGGCCGTGCTGCCCTACATCGTGGTCGTGGCCGTGTTCGCCCTGGCCAAGCTGGTCCCCTCGATCACCGCGGCCCTGAACTCCGCCACCGCGAAGATCCCGTGGCCCGGGCTCGACGGGCACCTCGTCGACGCCTCCGGCGCGCCCCTGGCGAGCACCGTGTACAAGTTCGAGTGGCTGGCCTCCCCCGGCACGCTGCTGCTGATCGCCGGCCTGATCATGGCCGTGGTCTACTCCCGGTTCGACCACGACGGCCGGTTCCCGCTCTCGGTGGGGAACGCGATCGCCGAGATCGGCCGCTGCTTCGCCCGCATGCGCTGGTCCGCCCTGACGATCGTGATCGTGCTCTCCCTGGCCTACGTCATGAACTTCTCGGGCCAGACGGTCGCCATGGGCACGTGGGTGGCCGGCCTGGGCGCGGCCTTCGTGTTCCTGTCCCCGGTGCTCGGCTGGCTCGGCACCGCCGTGACCGGTTCGGACACCTCCGCGAACGCGCTGTTCTCCACCCTGCAGCAGACCGCCGCCACGAACATCGGCGCCGATCCGGCCCTGCTGGTGGCCGCCAACACCTCCGGCGGCGTCGTGGGCAAGATGATCTCCCCGCAGTCCCTGGCGATCGCCGCGACGGCGGTCGGCATGGAGGGCCGGGAGTCCGAGATCCTGCGCCGCGTGGTGGTGTGGTCGCTCGTGCTCCTGCTGGCGGTGTGCACGCTCGTGTACCTGCAGTCCAACGTGCTGGCGTGGATGCTGCCGGCGGCGGGCTGACCGCCTGCACCACCCGAGCGGGGCGGCGTCCGTCGGTAGGATGGACGGTCGCCGCCCCGCCCCCTCGGGTCGCCGCCCCGCCCCCTCGGAAGGTCCGTCCATGACCGCTGCCCCCGCCTACACCATCGTGCTCGACTGGCTCGAGGCCGAGCTGCGCTCCGGCGCCGTGGTCGTGGGGGACAAGCTGCCCGGCGAACGCACCCTGGCCGAACGCTTCGGCATCTCCCGGGCGTCCGTGCGGGAGGCCACCCGGATGCTCGAGGCCATGGGCCTGATCCGCGCCAGCGCCGGCTCCGGGCCGAACTCGGGGGCCGTCGTCGTCTCCGAGCCGTCCGCGGCGCTGGGCTGGGCGCTGCGCCTGCACATCGCCACCCGGTCCCTGCCGATGGCCGACGTCGTCGCCGCGCGCGTGCTCCTCGAGACCGATGCGGCGCAGGCTGCCGCCGCCACCTCCGGCGACCCCGAGAGCGTCGCCGTCCTGGCCGAGGTGGAAACCCTGCTGGACCGGATGGACGACCCCGCGCTGCCGGAGGAGGACTTCCACCTGCTCGACACCGAGTTCCACGTGCGGCTGGCCACCCTGGGCGGGAACGTCGTGACGGCGATGATGCTGGACTCCCTGCGCCAGGCGACCATCGGCTACGTGACCGAGACCGTGGCCGGGCTGTCCGACTGGCCCGCCGTGCGCGCCGGCCTGCAGGCCGACCATCGGCGGATCCTCGCCGCCTCCGCCGCCGGGGACGGCCGGGCGGCCGCGCAGGAGCTGCGGGAGCACGTCCTCGGCTTCGCCGCCCTCGCCCAGGCCGGCAGGGTGCCCGCCGGCGGCTGAGCCGGCGAAGGGTCCGGCGCGCGCGGGGTCCCGCCGGACGGACGGCTCCGGCGGTTCAGGCGGTGAGGCCGTGCACCAGGGCGCCCACGCCCACGGCGGTCAGCGAGCCCAGCGCACAGCAGAACTCCACGAGCATGCCCACACCCATGGCCGTGAGCGCGCCGATCGAGCTGCTCAGGGCGGCCCGGGCGTCCCGGGTGCGGGCCCACTGGGAGGCGAACAGGCCGACGGCGAAGCCGAGGAACAGACCCACCACCGGGATCACGAAGAACCCGACGGCGGCGCCGGCCACCCCCCACAGGATCGGGCCGCGGGTGACGCGTTCACGTCGCAGCCGTCGGCCGGTCAGCACCGCGGACGCGCTCAGCCCCGCCACGGCGAGACCGGCCGCGATGACGCCGAACGTCCAGGACGCGGGGGAACCCAGCAGCGCGGCCCACCCGAGAGCCGTCACGAGGTTGAGCAGCGAGCCGGGCAGGACGGGGTACACGGTGCCCACCAGCCCCACCAGGAGCAGGAGCACGGCCACGAGGGAGATCAGCGCGGGAGTCACCGCACCAGTATGACGGGACGGGCACCGCGGTGACGTATGCATGGGCGATCGCGCAGCGGCCCCCGCGCCCTCGCCGGAACGGGCCGGATGGGCTAGATTCGCCGCATGTTGGTCGCCGTGCCCACCGAAGTGAAGAACAACGAGTTCCGTGTGGCCCTGACGCAGGGCGGGGTCCAGGAGCTGGTGCGCGCGGGCCACCAGGTCCTCGTGCAGTCGGGGGCCGGCGTCGGCTCCGGCGCCTCGGACCAGGACTACCGCGACGCCGGCGCCGAGCTGGTCGACGACGTCGACGAGCTCTGGCAGCGCGCCGAGCTGGTCCTCAAGGTCAAGGAGCCCCAGCCGGAGGAGTACGGCCGCCTGCGCCGCGGCCAGGTCCTCTTCACCTATCTGCACCTGGCCGCCTCCCCCGCGTGCACGCGGGCGATCCTGGACGCCGGCACGACGGCGATTGCCTACGAGACGGTCACCCGCGGTCGCTCCCTGCCGCTGCTGGCCCCCATGAGCCAGGTGGCCGGCCGCCTGGCCCCCGCCGCGGGCGCCTACCACCTCCTCCAGCCGCAGGGCGGCTCGGGCGTGCTGATGGGCGGCGTGCCCGGCACCCGCCGCGCCCGGGTGGCCGTGATCGGCGGAGGGGTGGCCGGCGAGGCGGCGGCCGTGATCGCCGCGGGCATGGGCGCGGACGTGACTGTCCTGGACATCTCCCTCGAGCGGCTCGCGCAGCTGGACGCCGTCCACCAGGGTCGGATCCGCACGCTGGCCTCGTCCCACCTGAACATCGGTGAGACCGTGGCGGACGCGGACCTCGTGATCGGCTCCGTGCTGATCCCCGGCGCCGCGGCCCCGAAGCTGGTGACCGCCGAGATGGTGGAGTCCATGCGGCCCAGGTCGGTGCTGGTGGACATCGCGATCGACCAGGGCGGCTGCTTCGAGAACTCGCGGGCCACCACCCACCAGGATCCGACGTACCTCGTGGGGGACAAGATCTACTACTGCGTCTCCAACATGCCCGGCGCCGTGCCGCAGACCTCCACCTCGGCCCTGACCAACGCGACGCTGCCCTACATCAAGCGCATCGCCGACCTCGGATGGCGTGCGGCGCTGGCCGCGGACGAGGGCTTCGCCGGGGGCCTCAACGCGCACGACGGCGTCCTCACCCTGCCCTCCGTCGCCACGGCCGTGGCCGACGAGCTCGGCCTGGACCCCCAGAAGGACGTCCGCGTCACCTCCGAGGTGCTCGCGGAGGCCTGAGCCCCGCGCCCGTCGCGCGCGGGGCCGGCCGGCCGCTCAGAGCCCCGCGAGGAACGCCCGGTGGAACGACCAGTCGCCGGTCACCTCAGGGTGGAAGGCCGTGGCGAGCAGGTGGCCCTGCCGCACGGCCACGGGCAGCCGCGCGTCGCCGTCGAGCCCCGGTTCCGCCGCGGGCACGGACAGGCGCGACGCCGGCACGCTCGCCAGGACCTCGACGCCCTCCCCCGCCTGGACGACGGCGGGGGCGCGGATGAACACGGCGTGCACCGGCTCCGCCGCGACCGCGGGGATGTCCAGGTCCTCCTCGAACGAGTCCACCTGCGCGCCGAAGGCGTTGCGCCGCACGGCCACGTCCAGCACGCCGAGCCCGCCCTGATCCGGCGCCGGGTTGCGGATCTCGCGGGCCAGCATGATCAGCCCCGCGCACGTGCCGTAGGCGGGCAGCCCGTCGCGGAGGGCGGCGATGAGCGGGTCCTTGAGCCCCATGATCCGGGCGAGGCGGTCCATCACGGAGGACTCGCCGCCGGGCAGCACGATGCCGTCCAGACCCTCGAGGTCCGCGGGGCGGCGCACGGGGCGCGTGCGCGCGCCGAGGGACTCGAGCACGTGGGCGTGCTCCCGCACGTCGCCCTGGAGGGCGAACACGCCGACGGTCTTCTGTGGACTCACCAGCCGCGCTCGGCCAGGCGGTGCGGGGCGGGCAGGTCGCCCACGTTGATGCCCACCATGGCCTCGCCCAGGCCGCGGGAGGCCTCGGCGACCGCCATCGGGTCGTCGAACTGGGCGGTGGCCTTGACGATGGCGCGGGCGCGCTCGGCCGGGTTGCCGGACTTGAAGATGCCGGAGCCCACGAACACGCCGTCGGCGCCCATCTGCATCATCAGGGCCGCGTCGGCCGGGGTGGCCACGCCGCCGGCGGTGAACATCACGACGGGCAGGGCGCCGGTCTCGGCGACCTCGCGCACCAGCTCGTACGGCGCCTGCAACTCCTTCGCGGCCACGTACAGCTCATCCTGGGCCAGGCCCTGGAGCTGGGCGATCTCCTTGCGGATGGTGCGGATGTGCTTCACGGCCTCGGAGACGTCGCCGGTGCCGGCCTCGCCCTTGGACCGGATCATGGCCGCGCCCTCGGTGATGCGGCGCAGGGCCTCGCCGAGGTTGGTGGCGCCGCACACGAAGGGCACGTCGAAGTCCCACTTGTCGATGTGGTTCACGTAGTCCGCCGGGGAGAGCACCTCGGACTCGTCGATGAAGTCCACCTTGAGCGCCTGCAGCACCTGGGCCTCCACGAAGTGGCCGATACGCGCCTTGGCCATCACGGGGATGGACACGGCCTCGACGATGCCGTCGATCAGGTCGGGGTCGGACATGCGGGCCACGCCGCCCTGGGCGCGGATGTCGGCCGGGACCCGCTCGAGCGCCATGACGGCCACGGCGCCGGCATCCTCGGCGATGCGCGCCTGCTCCGCGTTGACGACGTCCATGATCACGCCGCCCTTCATCATGTCCGCCAGGCCGCGCTTGACGCGGGTCGTGCCGGTTCCGCGGGCGCCGTCGTCGGCGGCGGAGGCGGTGGAGGCGGAGAAGCTGCGGGCGCGCTCGTCGCTCATGGTGGTCCTTCCGAAGGGGTGGCGGCCCCGGCCGCGGGGCGGCTGGCCGGGGCGAAGACGCGGTCAACTCTAGTCCCCCGGCGGCGAAGCCCGGCCCGCGTCACGGACGACGACGTCACGCGGCCCCGTGCCGGCGCAGCGTGCGGCGTCGGCGCCAGACGACGAACGCGGCCACGGCCGCGAGGATCAGCACGAGGGCGAGGACGCCCCGGCCCTCTCCGAGCGCCGCGCCGATGACGGCCCAGACCACGGCCATCCCGACGGTCCCGTACACCACGCCCCACAGGAACGTGCCGAGCGCGGCCGCCGGCAGGAACCGGCGCCAGGGCATGCGGGCGACGCCGGCGGAGCCGATCACCGCCGTCTGGATGCCCACCGTGAGGTAGCAGAACGGGATGGCCCACACCCCGTGGCGCTGGATGAAGCGCTGGGCGCGGACATAGACGGGCCCCTCCATCACGCGGGCGAACCAGCGGGTCCGTTCGACGCCGGAGGCCAGCCCCCGCCCGAGCGAGAACACGATCAGGGTGCGCAGGATCGCCAGCATCCAGAAGAACCCGATGGACCACAGCAGCGGCAGCCCGTCGATCCACGCCATCATGGGCGGAGCCACCCGTCGGTGCGGGGACTCATGCGCGCGCCCCGGCCGTGCTCACGCGTTCCAGAGCCCGTACGAGTCCGCGAGGTCCGCGATCTTCTGGGCGCGCAGCACGCGGGGCAGGTACGAGCCGTCGCCGACGGCGGCGCCCTGCGCGTGCTTCTCGAGCAGGTCGCGGGCCCACGCGAGCTCGTCCTCGGACGGGGACATCGCCCGGTTGACCCAGTCCACCTGATCCCGGTTCAGGACGAGGCGGCCGGTCATGCCCATCGAGGCGGTGACGGCGCTGGAGTCGACGACCGCGTCTTCACCGTCCGTGTTGCCGGGCGGTCCGTCGATCGCGCCGGGCAGACGGCCCACGCGGGAGGCGATCACCATGCGGGAGCGGGCGTAGGCCATGGCCAGAGGGTCCTCGCCGACGCCGACGTCCTTGCGGAAGTCGTTCACGCCGAAGGCGAGACGGAACGTGCCCGGCGCCTTGGCCACGGCCGTGGCGTTCTCGATGCCCAGGGCGGACTCCAGCAGGGCGATCACCGGGGTGCCGGCGCGCAGCCGCATGGCGGTGAACGTGACCTGCTCCGGCTCCTCGGTCTCGGCCAGCACGACGCCGCGCACGCCGTCGAGGCCCGCGAGCGCCTCGAGGTCCCGCTGCCAGTGGTCCGTGGAGGTCGCGGAGATGCGCACCCACGCCGTCATGCCGCCGGAGAGGGCGTCCACGACGTGCTGGCGGGCCGCGTCCTTCTGCTCCTCCGGCACGGCGGCCTCGAGGTCGACGATGACGGAGTCGGCCTCGGAGGCCAGGGCGGGGGCGAACGCGTCGGGGGTGGCCGCGCTGACCAGCAGCCAGGAGCGGCTGAGCTTGGCGGGCAGGGCGGCGGCGCGACGGTTCCTCACGGGCATGGTCTCCAGCCTAGCCCGCCGCGGCCGTCCGCCCGCGGGCCCCTTCCCACCCGTGGGAGGCCTCACATCCGCTCGCGGCAGGCGAGGCGGACGGCCGTAGCATGGAGAGGCCGTCGGTCCGTCCGACGCCGCCGAGCCCCGACCGCCAGGAGTACCCGATGCGCCCGACCTCCCCTTCCCGCGCCCTGCGGCTCACGGGTGCCGTGGCGGCCGCGTGCCTGCTGGCCGGCTGCGCGGTCGCCCCCGACCTGGCCGAGGACTCGGCGTCCGACGACGGCGTGCCCCTGCCCGCGACGGAGGGGTATCAGCCGCTGACGGTCTACCTCGCCGTCGCCGAGGCGGAGGCGGTCCCGGGGACGAGCGGCCGGCCCTTCGGCTGCGGCGATCTGCTGGTGCCCGTGCAGACCGTGCCGACGGACACCGAGGACGAGGCGGACGCCGCCCTGGACTTCCTGTTCGCGGACGAGCGCGGCTGGCACGGCGACCCGTCGCTGTGGAACGCCGTGTTCGACGTGCGCGAGAGCCTCACCCCGACCGGGCACCGCCGCCAGGGCGACGTGGAGGTCTTCACCTTCACCGGCACCGTGACGCCGGAGGACGACTGCACGGCCGAGCGCATCCGCGCCCAGCTGCAGGCGACGGCCGCCGCCTTCACGTCAGCGGGACAGGTCCGGCTCGAGGTGGACGGCCGGGACCTCGACGACGTGCTGGGGCTCGAGCCGCTCCGCCTCGGCGAGTCCGTGGACGTCCCGCAGGGGGAGCCCACGCCGAGTGGGGAGCCGAGCGACGGATCCGGCGCGCAGACGTGGGCGCCGGTCGACCCCTCGACCTGGGCTCCGGCCGAGCCCTCGACCTGGGCGCCGGCCGAGCCCTCGGACGACACCTGGGCGCCGGCCGAGGAGTCGTCGTGGGGTCCCGCCGAGCCGACCCAGGGCACGTGGTCCCCCGCCCAGGAGCCGAGCGCCCCCTGACCGGGCGACCCGCCGTCGTCGCCCGTCATCGGGCCTCCACCGGCGGCCGCGTCGTGCTATAGGGTGCCGAGCGTGCGGAACCTCCGAGATCACCTGTCCCAGCGCGCCGTCGGCGTGAAGCAGTCCGCGGTCCGCGACGTCTTCGACATCGCGATGGACCCGAACCTCGTCTCGCTCGCGGGCGGGAACCCGTGGCTCGCCGACCTGCCCCTCGACGAGCTGGGCCGGATCGCCTCCGACCTGATGACCCGGTTCGGCACGGAGTCCCTGCAATACGGCCCGGGCCAGGGCGCCGAGGAGATGCGTGCCGCCGCGACCGCCGTGATGGCCGCCGACGGCATCCCGGACGCGGATCCCGACCTCGTGGTCATCACCCCCGGCTCGCAGGCCGCGATCGACACCGCCTGCCGGGCGTTCGCGAACCCGGGCGACGTCGTCGTGGTGGAGGACCCCACGTTCGTGGGCGCGTTGACCACCTTCACCACCTGGCAGCTCGAGGCCGTGGCCACGGGCACCGACGACCACGGCCTGGTGCCCGCGGCCCTCGACGAGACCCTGACCCGCCTGGCCGCCGAGGGCCGCCGCGTGGCCTTCCTCTACACGATCCCCTCGTTCGCGAACCCCTCGGGCGCCCTGCTGCCCCCGGGCCGCCGCGCCGAGGTGGGCGCGATCTGCGAGAAGCACGGCGTGCTCATCGTGGAGGACAACCCGTACGGGCAGATCGCATTCGACGGCGAGCCCGTCGCCCCGATCGCCGCCGACCACCGGGACAACGTGGTCCACCTAGGCACGATGTCCAAGATCTTCTCCCCGGGCGTGCGCATCGGCTGGGCGCTCGTGCCGGCCGCGCTCAAGCGCGAGTTCTACCTGTGCGCGGAGTCGGCCTACATCCACGCGTCCACGTACTCGCAGATGCTCTCCACCGCCTTCGTCACGCAGCTGGACTGGCAGGGCCACGTCCGCCACGTGACCGGGCTGTACCGCGAGCGGGCCGCGGCGCTCGTGGACGCGGTGCGTGAGCACTGGGACCCGGGGGTCGAGTTCATCACCCCGCAGGGCGGCTTCTTCCTGTGGGCCACCCTGCCGACCGGGGTGGACACCCTCGAGGTGATGCACCGCGGCATCGAGGCGGGCGCGGTGTTCGTGCCGGGGGCGGCCTTCACCCCCGTCGAGGGCACGCACTCCACCCTGCGCCTCGCGTACTCGTTCGTGGACGCCGAGAAGCTCGTGGAGGGCGTGCGGCGCCTGGCCCCGGCGGTGAACGAGTCGATCGCCCGGGCCCGCTGAGCCGCAGCGGGCGCCCACAACGACGTCGGCCCGGCGCGTCTGCCGGGCGTGCGACCTCTTCCCCGGGCCCGCGAGATCGTATACGATCTCGACCATGACGCAGAGCACACCGGATCCCACGCCCACCGTCACCGAGCACGACTTCACCGTCCGGGAGAACCGGCCGGGCAAGGTGCTCGCCGTCCACCTGAACTACCCCTCCCGCATCGCCCAGCGCGGCCGGTCCCCGCAGGCCCCCGGCTACTTCCTCAAGGCCGGCACCTCCCTCGCCCGCACCGGCGACACCATCGAGCGCCCCGCCGGCACCGAGCTGCTCGCCTACGAGGGCGAGATCGCGCTGATCATCGGCCGCACCGCCCGGCGCGTCAGCCCGAAGGAGGGCTGGTCGCACGTCTCCGGCATCACCGCCGCCAACGACTGGGGCCTCTACGACCTCCGCCACGCGGACAAGGGCTCCAACGTCAAGAACAAGTCCGGCGACGGCTACACCCCGCTCGGCCCCGCGGTGATCTCCGCCGCGGGCCTGGACCCGGCCGCCCTGCGCGTGCGCACCTGGGTCAACGGCGAGATCGTCCAGGACGACACCACCGAGGGCCTCGTCTTCCCGTTCGGCCGGCTCGTGGCCGACCTCTCGCAGCTCATGACGCTCGAGGAGGGCGACGTCATCCTCACCGGCACCCCCGCCGGCTCCTCCGTGGCCCAGCCGGGCGACGTCGTCGAGGTGGAGGTGGACGCCCCCAGCGCCCCCGGCGCACCGACCACCGGCCGCTTGGTGACGACGGTCGTCGACTCGGAGCACTCCCTGGCCCCGTTCGGCGCGCAGCCGCAGGTGGACGACGTGCAGCGCGAGGAGGCCTGGGGCTCCCGCGAGGCCGCCGGTCTGGCCCCGCAGGCCGCGGCGCCGTCGTCGTCCGCGGTGGACGAGAACGGCCACTGGGTCGCGAGCGCCCCGCAGCCGGACCGCTCCCTGCTGACCCCCGAGCTGCGCGCCAAGATCGACGCCATCGCGGTGGCCACCCTCACCGCCCAGCTGCAGAAGCGCGGCGTCCAGAACGCGACCATCGACGGCCCGCGCCCGATCCACCGGGGTCGGCGCGTCCTCGGCTACGCCAAGACCCTGCGCTACATCCCCAAGCGCGAGGACCTGGCCAAGGAGTTCGGCGGCGGCTTCAACGCCCAGAAGCGGGCGATCGACTCGGTGCAGCCGGACGACGTGGTGGTCATGGAGGCCCGTGGCGAGCACGGCACCGGCACCCTCGGGGACGTCCTGGCCCTGCGCGCCCAGGTGAACGGCGCGAACGCCGTGATCACGGACGGCGGCATCCGCGACTCCGCCGCCGTCGCCGAGGTCGGCCTCCAGGTGTACGCCGGCGCCACGCACCCGGCGGTGCTGGGCCGCCGTCACATCCCGTGGGAGGTCGGCGGCACCATCGCCTGCGGCGGCACCACCGTGCAGCCCGGCGACATCATCGTCGGCGACGACGACGGTGTGGTGGTCATCCCGCCGTCCCTGCTCCAGGAGGTTGTGGACGACGCCTACGAGCAGGAGCTCCAGGACGCCTGGGCGTACGAGCAGGTCAAGGCCGGCTACCCGGTGGACGGGATGTTCCCCCCGAACGCCGAGTGGAAGGCCAAGTTCGCCGAGTACCGCAAGACCCTGCCGGACGCCCCGGCCCCGGAGGGCGACGCCTGAGCATGCGCCGCACGGACATCGGAACGGTCGGCCTCGCAGGCGCCCCCGTCTCCAAGGCGGACCGCGCCTACCAGGCGATCCTCGAGGGGATCCGGGACCAGCGCCACGAGCCGGGCGACCGGCTGGTGCTGTCCCAGATCGCCGCGGAGCTGGGCATGTCCGTGGTGCCCGTGCGGGAGGCGATCCGCCGCCTGCAGTCCGAGAAGCTGGTGGCCTACGAGCGCAACGTGGGCGCCACCGTGGTGGGCATCGACCCAGTCGAGTACCGCCACACCATGGAGACGCTGGCGCTGGTGGAGGGGTTCTCCACCGCCCAGTGCGCCCCGCACGTGACCGCCGAGGACCTCGCGGCGGCCCGCGAGGTGAACGCGACCATGCGCGCGATGACGGAGTCGGAGAAGGCCTGGGACCCGGTGGCGTTCACCGAGCTCAACCGCCGCTTCCACTCGATCCTGTTCGAGCATCACCAGAACGAGCACGTGCACGACCTGGTGCACCGCGGCTGGAACCGCCTGGCCGCGCTGCGCTCCTCCACGTTCGCGTACGTGCCCGGTCGGGCGGTGGCCTCCGTGGACGAGCACGAGCACCTGCTGCGCCTGATCGAGGACGGGGCGCGCTTCGAGGAGATCGAGGCCGCCGCCCGCGCCCACCGCCTGAACACCCTGCACGCCTACCTGGAGCACAGCGCCGAGCCGTCCGCGTGACCGCCGGCCGGACCGGCGCCGACGCCGGCTGCTCCAAGCCCCGATCATCAGACCCACCCGAAGAACTCAGTGAAAGAGACACCATGACGGAGAAGACCAGCATCGAGGCCCGCAAGCCCGAGGGCCTGCCCGACGTCCTGCGCCACTACATCGACGGCGAGTTCGTTGACTCGATCGACGGCGACACCTTCGAGGTGCTCGACCCGGTGACCAACGAGCCGTACCTGACGGCCGCCTCCGGCAAGGCCGCGGACATCGACCGCGCCGTCGCCGCCGCCAAGCGGGCCTTCGAGTCCGGCGAATGGTCCCAGGCCCTGCCGCGCCAGCGCTCCCGCGTGCTGCACGCGATCGCCGACATCATGGAGACCCGCGGCGACCAGCTGGCCGAGATGGAGTGCTTCGACACCGGCCTGCCGATCAAGCAGGCGAGGGGCCAGGCCGCCCGCGCCGCCGAGAACTTCCGCTTCTTCGCGGACCTGATCGTGGCCCAGCACGACGACACCTTCAAGGTGCCGGGCCGCCAGATCAACTACGTGAACCGCAAGCCGATCGGCGTCGCCGGCCTGATCACCCCGTGGAACACCCCGTTCATGCTGGAGTCCTGGAAGCTGGCCCCGGCCATCGCCACCGGCAACTCGGTGGTCCTGAAGCCGGCGGAGTTCACCCCGCTCTCGGCCTCCCTGTGGGGCGACATCTTCGAGGAGGCCGGCCTGCCGAAGGGTGTGTTCAACATGGTGCACGGCTTCGGTGAGGAGGGCTACGCGGGCGACCCGCTCGTGAAGCACCCGGACGTGCCGCTGATCTCCTTCACCGGCGAGTCCCGCACCGGCCAGATCATCTTCGCCAACGCCGCCCCGCACCTGAAGGGCCTGTCCATGGAGCTCGGCGGCAAGTCCCCGGCCGTGGTGTTCGAGGATGCGGACCTGGACGCGGCGATCGACGCGACCATCTTCGGCGTGTTCTCCCTGAACGGCGAGCGCTGCACCGCAGGCTCCCGCATCCTGGTCCAGCGTTCCGTCTACGACGAGTTCGTGGAGCGCTACGCCGCCCAGGCCTCCCGCGTGAAGGTCGGCCTGCCGGACGACGAGACCACCGAGGTCGGCGCCATCGTGCACCCGGAGCACTTCGAGAAGGTCATGTCCTACGTGGAGATCGGCAAGACCGAGGCCCGCCTGGTGGCCGGCGGCGGCCGCCCGGAGGGCTTCCCCGAGGGCAACTTCGTGCAGCCCACCGTGTTCGCGGACGTGGCCCCGGACGCCCGGATCTTCCAGGAGGAGATCTTCGGCCCGGTCGTGGCCATCACCCCCTTCGACACGGAGGAGGAGGCCCTGCAGCTGGCCAACAACACCAAGTACGGTCTGGCCGCCTACATCTGGACCAACGACCTCAAGCGCGCCCACAACGTCGCGCAGAACGTGGAGGCCGGCATGGTGTGGCTGAACTCCAACAATGTGCGGGACCTGCGCACCCCGTTCGGCGGGGTGAAGGCCTCCGGCCTGGGCCACGAGGGCGGCTACCGCTCGATCGACTTCTACACCGACCAGCAGGCCGTGCACATCAACCTCGGCGAGGTCCACAACCCGGTGTTCGGCAAGCAGGAGCAGGCCGCGGCGAAGATCGACGGCTGACCCCGCGCTGACCGGCGACCACGACCGCGCCCGCACCGTCCCCGCGACGGTGCGGGCGACGTCGTCGTGGTGGGGCCGGGCCGGGCCTCTCCCCCGGCCCACCGACGCGGGTTGAGTTGTCGCGGGTGCAGGCGCCCCGGTCCCGCGACAACTCAACCCGCGTTCCTCGACCGCCTTCCCGTCGGCCGCGCGGATCGTATACGATCGAGCCCGTGACCGTGTCCCAGGCCACAGCGCACCGCCCCCTCACCAAGGAGCACCGATGACCAACCTCGAGAGCCGCCAGAAGACCTCCTCCGGCTTCTTCGTCACCAAGGAAGCCCCCATCGACCCGGAGAACCCCCTCCCCACCCCGACGTCCGAGGCGCCGGACATCCTGCGCTGCGCCTCGATGGAGCTCGTGGTCACGGACCTCGCCGCCTCCCGCGAGTTCTACGTGGACGTGCTCGGCCTCGTGGTCACCGAGGAGGACGAGGAGACCGTCTACCTGCGCTCCATGGAGGAGTTCATCCACCACAACCTGGTGCTGCGCCAGGGCGAGACCGCCGCCGTGGCCGCGTTCTCCTACCGCGTGCGCACCCCCGAGGACCTGGACAAGGCGGTCGCCTTCTACGAGGAGCTGGGCTGCCGTGTCGAGCGCCGGAGGGACGGCTTCGTCAAGGGCGTCGGCGACTCCGTGCGCGTCGAGGACCCGCTGGGCTTCCCCTACGAGTTCTTCCACGACGTCGAGCACGTGGAGCGCCTGGCCTGGCGCTATGACCTCTACACCCCGGGCGCCCTGGTCCGCCTGGACCACTTCAATCAGGTGACCCCGGATGTGCCGCGCGCCGCCCGCTACATGCAGGACCTGGGCTTCCGCATCACCGAAGACATCCAGGACGAGAACGGCACCGTCTACGCCGCGTGGATGCGCCGCAAGCCCACCGTGCACGACACCGCCATGACCGGCGGCGACGGCCCCCGGATGCACCACGTGTGCTTCGCCACGCACGAGAAGCACAACATCCTGGCGATCTGCGACAAGCTCGGCGCCCTGCGCATGTCCGACCACATCGAGCGCGGCCCGGGACGCCACGGCGTCTCCAACGCGTTCTACCTCTACCTGCGCGACCCGGACGGCCACCGCGTGGAGGTCTACACCCAGGACTACTACACCGGCGACCCGGACAACCCCGTGGTCACCTGGGACGTGCACGACAACCAGCGTCGCGACTGGTGGGGCACCCCGGTCGTGCCGTCCTGGTACACCGACGCCTCCCGCGTACTGGACCTCGACGGCAACCTGCAGCCGCTGGTCTCCCGCACCGACGACTCGGAGATGGCCGTGACCATCGGCGCCGACGGCTTCTCCTACACCCGCGAGGGGCAGGGCGAGGAGTCCATGCCGGAGTGGAAGCAGGGCGAGTACAAGCTCGGCAACCAGCTCTGACGGCACTGCCGGGCGCCGCTTCGGGACACCACGACGACGGCGGGCACCCAACGCAGGTGCCCGCCGTCGGCGTCCGCCCTCCCTGCCATCCTCCGCGTCTCCCCGCCCCACGCCGTTCGAGGCGGAAAATCCACCTCATTCGAGCCGGGAGGGCCAGTTTGAGCTCGATTTCCCGCCTCAAAGCGTGGGGAGCAGGGGTGTCCCGCCTCGCAGACGGGCGTCGGGGGGCTGGCCTGGCTCACGGTGCACCGCCGCAAGCCCGGGCTGGGCATCGGGACGCGCGCCCCGGACTGATCCGGGGCGGTGACAGGATGGCGACGGGGCCGGGGGCCGAGCCGCGTAATCGTATACGATCAAGGCCAGGCCCCTGCCCGTCGTCGTGAAGGAGACCGCTGTGCTGGACCACGAGACCCACCTCAAGATCGCCGACGAGCTGCACCGCGCGGGCATCGACCGCGTGCCCGTGCCGCGGCTGACCGCGCGCTACCCGGAGATGGAGATCGAGGACTCGTACGCCATCCAGCGCATCTGGGCCGAGCGTCAGGTCGAGGCGGGCCGCCGCAAGGTGGGCCACAAGATCGGCCTGACCTCCAAGGCCATGCAGGACGCGACCGGGATCGACGAACCGGACTACGGCGTGATCTTCGACGACCAGGTGTTCGAGTCCGGCCACGTGTACGAGTGGAAGAAGTACACCCACCCCCGCATCGAGATGGAGCTGGCGTTCGTGCTGCGGGACGAGCTGCGCGGGCCCGGTCTGAACCTGATGGACGTGCTGCGCGCCACCGAGTACGTGGTGCCCGCGCTGGAGGTGCTGGACTCGCGCATCGAGATGGCCGGCCGCACCATCACGGACACCATCTCGGACAACGCCGCCCTGGGCTCCCTGGTGATCGGCGGCCGCCCCGTGGGCGTGCACGACGTGGACCTGCGCTGGGTCTCCGGCATCCTCTCCCGCAACGAGGAGATCATCGAGACCGGCGTGGCCGCGGGCGTGCTGAACCACCCGGCCAACGGCGTGCACTGGCTGGCCAACCGCATCGCCGGGCACGGAGACGCGCTCGAAGCCGGTGAGATCGTGCTCGCCGGCTCCTTCACCCGCCCGATGTGGGTGTACCAGGGCGACACCGTCTACGCCGACTACGGCCCGCTCGGCACCATCACCTGCCGCTTCGCCTGAGCCGGCCGCCGTCGTCGCCCCGCCCGCCTGCCCGCAACGCGGGTTGACCTATCACCAGTACGACCCCGCTCCACCCGCGACAACTCAACCCGCGTCGGGTGGAGGGCGCGGAGAACCCCGGAGGAACGTCCCATGCCCGTCCGCCACAACCCGCAGCCGCTGTTCCGCGACCTCTTCACGCCCGAGGCCGTCGCCGCCCGTGGGGGCCGCCCCGCCGCCGGCATGTTCCTCTCCTCCGGGGACCCGACGACGGCGGAGATCTGCGCCGGCGCGGGCCTCGACTACCTGCTCATCGACGCCGAGCATGCCCCGCTGACCCTGCAGGACGTCCTCACCCAGCTGCGCACGATCGCCGGCTACCGCGTGCCCACCCTGGTGCGCGTGCCGGCGCTGGACACCGTGGCCATCAAGCAGTTCCTGGACCTGGGCGCCCAGACGCTGCTGGTGCCCATGGTCGACGACGCCGCGATGGCCCGCCGCGCCGTGGCCGCCGCCCGCTACCCGGACGGCTCCGCCGAGGGCGGGGTGCGCGGCGTGGGCTCCGCCCTGGCACGCTCCGGCCGCTGGAACCGGATCCCCGGCTACCTGCCCGGCGCGGCGGACCACGTCTCCGTGATCGTGCAGATCGAGACGGCCGCCGGCGTGCGGAACGCGGACGAGATCGCGGCGGTGGACGGGATCGACGGCGTCTTCATCGGTCCCTCGGACCTCTCCGCGTCCCTGGGCCTGCTCGGCCAGCAGTCACATCCGGAGGTGGTGGCGGCGGTGGAGGAGGTCATCGCGAAGGTCAAGGCCGCCGGGAAGATCGTGGGCGTCAACGCGTTCGTGCCCGCGCAGGCCGACGCCTACGCCGCCGCCGGTGCGGACTACGTCAACGTGGGCGCCGACGTCGCCCTGCTGGCCCGCGCCGCCGAGGCCCTCGCCGACCGCTGGTGCCCGGCGCCGAGCGACGTCGCGGCCGGCGGGGAGGGCGCGCCCCGCGCGTCGTACTGACCTGGTCATCCCCTCACTTCGGGGCGCGAAATCCACCCCATGGACGTCCGATCCTGGCCCATGACGTGGATTTCCCGCCTCGAATGGCTCGGGGCCGGCGCCCCGGGGGACGTCACCGCCTCCTGCACAACCACGCCGGGCCCCCTCGTGCGTCCCCAGGCCCCCGCTCGTCCGTCTCGGGACGCGGAGCGACGGAGCACGCTCGCCGCATGCCCCGTCGTCCCGCCCCGCTGCCGCCGTCGATCGACCCCACCGCCTTCACGGTCGATGACGCGCGCCGGGCGGGTGTGACGTGGTCCCGACTGCAGTCCTCAGACCTGCGGCGGCTGCGCCACGGCATCTACGGGCCGGCCGGCCCTGCGGCGGTCTCCTTCCGTGAGTGGACGATGGATGAGATCCGCGCGTATCAGCGGCGCCATCCCGACGTCGTCGTCAGCCATGAGACCGCCGCGCGCCTGCACGGCCTGACCGTGCCCGCACGGCTGTTGGCCCCCGGTGCGGTGCACGTCAGCGTCGGCACCTCGGGCGGCCGGCCGGTCCAGGCGGGTCTGGTGCCCCACCGCATCGAGGTGCCGGAGGGACAGCGGATGACGCGGGGCGGCGTGCTTGTGACGACGCCGGCCCGCACCCTGTGGGACCTGTGCGCGGCACGGGCGGCGCTCACGGAGCGGGACGTCGTCGTCGCCGGTGACGCCCTGCTCTGCCCGCCGTGGCTGCCCGGCGGCGGACGCGGGGATCCCGCCTACACCCCGGAGGAGCTCGTCCGATCGCTGGCCGAACGGGGACGTTTCCAGGGGCGAGGACTGGCCCGGGCGGCGCTGGCGAGGATGCGCGTGGGGGCGGATTCGCCGCGCGAGACACGTCTGCGGCTGGCGCTCGTCGATGCCGGGCTGCCGGAGCCCGAGGTGCAGTGCCGGCTGGACCCGTCAGACCGCCGCGCTCCGACGGTCGACCTCGGGTATCGGCCGTGGCGCCTCGCGTTGCAATACGAGGGCGAGCACCACCGCACCGCCGAGCAGCAGGCCCGGGACGTGCTGCGCGACCGCTGGTGCGCCGACCGCGACTGGCTCTCGATCAAGGTCATGTGGGCCGACGCCCGGGACGACTACGCGGACGTCGTCGCCCGGGTGCGGCGCCGGGCGGCCGCGTTCGGTGGGTGACCCGGTGAGATCCACGGTCACCGCAGTCCGCCACGGCCCCCCGTTTCGAGGCGGGAAATCCAGGTCAAAGCGCTCTGGTCCACACCCGTGGGGTCGATTTCCCGCCTCGAAAGGACGGGTGCGGTGGGAGTCGGCCCGTGAACACCCGGCCTCCCCCACGTAGCGTGGCCCCATGACCACGTCCGCCCCCACCCTGAGCTCGCATTTCGCCGACACCTTCCCCGAGCTCGCCCTGCCCTGGCAGGCCCAGGCCACGGACGGCCCGCAGCTCGTCCTGCTCAACGCCGGCCTCGCGGCGGAGCTCGGCCTCGACGCCGAGTGGCTCGCCACCGACGACGGCGTCCGCTTCCTCACCGGCGAGCAGCCCGGCCCGGACGCACGGCCGGTCGCGCAGGCGTACGCGGGCCACCAGTTCGGCCACTACTCCCCCCGCCTGGGCGACGGGCGCGCCCTCCTCCTCGGCGAGCTCACGGCTCCGGACGGTCGGCTCCACGACCTGCATCTCAAGGGCTCCGGTCGCACGCCCTTCGCGCGCGGCACCGCCGACGGGCAGGCCGTGCTCGGCCCCATGCTCCGCGAGTACGTGGTCTCCGAGGCGATGCACGCCCTCGGCGTGCCGACCACGCGGGCGCTGGCCGTCGTCGCCACGGGCCACCCGGTCCGCCGCGAGACCGTGCTGCCAGGCGCGGTGCTGGCCCGGACGGCCGCGTCGCACCTGCGCGTCGGCACGGCCCAGTACGCCGCGGCCCTCCCCGAGCAGGCGCACCCCACGGAGGTGCTGCGCCGGATCGTCGACGAGGCCATCGCCCGCCACCACCCGCACGCCACCGACGCCGAGCACCCCGCGCTCGCGCTCTACGAGGCGGTGATCGCCGCGCAGGCCGAGCTCATCTCCCGCTGGATGCTCGTCGGCTTCGTGCACGGTGTGATGAACACGGACAACATGACCCTGTCCGGCGAGACCATCGACTACGGCCCCTGCGCGTTCATCGACGCCTTCGACCCGGCCGCGAGCTTCTCCTCGATCGACACCCAGGGCCGGTACGCGTACGGCAACCAGGGGCCCATCGCCGCGTGGAACCTCGCCCGGCTCGGCGAGGCCCTCGTGCCCGTGCTCGACGACGACCCCGACCGCGCCGTCGCACTCGCCCAGGAGGCGCTGGGCAGGTTCCACGGCGCCCATCTCGCGGCGTGGCGGGGCGGACTGCGGGACAAGCTCGGCCTCCCGGCATCGGTGGCGGAGGACGACGTCGCCGCGCTCACCGACCGCCTGTTCCCGTGGCTGGCCGCGGCGCGGACCGACTGGACCTCGTTCTGGGTGCGGCTGGCCGAGCACACGGCGGCGCCCGTGGACGACGACGCGGCGCGCACCGAAGCGGCACGACTCGTCCCCGGCGCCCCGGACCCCGCGGGGCTCGCCGCCTGGCTCGCGGACTGGCGGGCGATGGGTCCCGATCCGGCCCGCATGCGCGCGGTGAACCCCGTCTACATCCCGCGGAACCACCTGCTCGACGAGGCCCTGACGGCCGCGGAGGGCGGGGACCTCGCCCCGGTCCACCGGCTGCTCGAGGCCGTCACGGATCCCTTCACCCCGCGCCCCGGGTTCGAGCGGTACGCGGAGCCGGGTCCGGCGGACGGGGCCCCGTTCGTCACCTACTGCGGCACCTGACCGCTTTCGTTGACGAAACGGGCGCCCTCACCCCCGCGCCAGCGACTTCACCGGCACGGCCGGGTCCGCGAGCGCGGCAGGGTCCACCACGATCCCCCGGTCGATGATGCGCCGGGCGGCCTTGACGGTCATGGGGTCGTCGATCGACGCGGCCCCGCGCAGGGTCCCGTCCGCGGCCAGCGCGAAGCTCGCCACCACGACGCCGCGCACTTCGCGATCCACGATCCGCCCACCGGCCGGCACCGTCATGTCCCCCACGGCCTCCACGTGTGCGTCGTACCGGTCGGACCAGAACCACGGGGCGCCCGGGGCGTCCGCCTGCTCCCCCAGGAGCGCCGCCGCGGCGGCCGCACCGGACCGCAGGGCCGGCTCCCAGTGCCGCGACGGCGCCCACGCGGACTCCCGGGCGCGCGCGGCGTCACCCACGGCCAGGATCCCGGGCACGGCCGTGCGGCCCATCGCGTCCGTGAGCACGCCGTCGGCCACCTCCAGCCCGGCGTCCTCGGCGAGGGCGGTGTCCGGCACGGTGCCTCCGGCCAGCACCACGACGTCGGCGTCCACGGTCCGCCCGTCGTGGAGGTGGAGCCGGTGGGCGGCCGGCAGCGCGGCGCCGCCGTCGGCGTCCCGGTGCTCGATCCAGGCCGCCCGGCCGACCTCGACCGCGACGCCGTGCTCGGCGTGCATCCGGTGCAGGCGCGCGGCCAGCGCCGGCCCGACCGCCGCGCGAGCCGGGGCGTCCGTCCCGGTCACGAGCGTCACCGCGGCGAGCGAGCGACGCGCCGCGGCCGCAACCTCCGCTCCCGTGAAGCCGCCGCCCACGACCGCCACCTCGGCCCCGAACGTCAGGCGGTCGCGCAGGGCCTCGGCGTCGGAGCGGGTGCGCAGGGTGATCAGGTCCGGGTGGTCGGCGCCGGCGACGTCGAGGGCCCGGGGTCGCCCGCCCGTGGCGAGCACGACCGCGTCCGCCTCCAGGACCCGCCCGGAGGCCGTCTCCACCCGGTGGGGCGCGGGGCCGCCGTCGGGGTGGACGCCGCCCGGCACCACCCGGACCGCCTCGTCCTCCACCAGCTCCACCCCGTGCTCGGCGAACCACGTCGGCGGGGCGAGCAGCAGGCGGTGCGCGTCCGCGTCGCCGGTCAGGAACTCCTTGCTCAGGGGTGGCCGGTCATAGGGCACGCCCTGCGGGTCCACGAGGGAGATCCCGCCCGCGAAACCGCGGCGCCGCAGCTCGCGGACCACGGCGAAGCCCGCGACGCCGCCGCCCACCACGACGACCGAGCCGGGCACGCCCGCCGGGGCCTCGACGTCGTGGCTCATGCGCCGGGGACGAGGTAGAGCTGGCCCTCGCGCTCCTCGACGCGGTGCACGCCGACGCCCTTGGTGGCGGGCAGGCAGAGCGCCTCGCCGGTGCGCAGGCAGAACTGTGCGGCGTGCAGCGGGCACTCCACGCGGTCGTCCTCGAGCCAGCCCTCGGCCAGCGAGGCGTCCTCGTGGGTGCACGTGTCGTCGATCGCGTGGAACTCCCCCGCGTCCGTGTGGAACACCGCGACGTCGTCCCTCGTCCCCGCCGTCGCCGCCGGGACGACGATCGCCTCGCCCTCCGGGACGTCCGCCGCCGCGCCGATGTGGATCGGCTCCGCCATGGTCTGCCTCCTCTGGTTCCCGGGCCGAGCGGCCCGTGGTGGTCTCCCGTCACCGTATCCCCCGCGCGGACCCGACACCCCTCCGCTGTGTTCCGCCCCGGCGCCATGCCGTGCCCACCTGTGAATGGATGAACCGGACATCACGGGGGCGTGAAATGACCCGACAAGCCTCCGAAAGATGTTCCCGGGAATGGCCGATCACGCTACGATCACGACGGCTCTCCGGCCCTCATCCCGCCCTCACCACGTCACCGACCCGGGGAGGCGACACGGCCCGCGCCTGTCGTTCCTCGGGCACTCCACCTTCCGAAGGCATCCGCATGAAGATTCTCCCGCCGCGCTCCGCCGCGTCCCCCCGCCCGCTCGCGCCCGCCGTCGCGGTCGCCGCGCTCTCCGTCCTCGTCGGCGGCCTGCTCCCGCAGCAGCCGTCCGCGACCACGGAGGGCGCCCCCGACACACGCCCTCGCGACGACGCCGCCCGCGCCACGACCGCCGGCACGGCCGCGACCCCCGCGTCGGCCGCTCCCGTCGAGGGCGCCGGCGTCGCGACCGTCCCGCAGGAGGGCGAGAACCTCGTCCCGGCCGAGGAGGCTCCGGCCGGCGTCGTGCTCGGCGAGCCCGTGGTGGACCGCCCGTTCACGGTGGCCGCCGCCGTGTGGGACGCCGCGGCGGACGACGCCGTCGAGCGCGTGGAGATCCGCGTGCGTCAGGACGGGGCCTGGGGCCCGTGGCAGGTCCTGGATCGGCCCGTCCTGCCCGAGGGCGCCGCCCCCGCGCGCACCGGCACGGACCCGTTCGTCGCGTTCGGCGCGGACGGCGCCCAGCTGCGCGTGACCACCGTCGACGGCGCAGCCCCGGCCGGCCTCGAGCTGTCCCTCATCGACCCGGGCACGGCCGCCACGGACGAGACCGTCGCGAGCGCGCACCCGGCGGTGGCCGCCGAGCAGGCAGCCGAGACCGCCGGCCTGCCCCGGGGCGTGAAGTCGAGCGCCGTCGTCGGGGGCGCCGCACCCGCCGAGGCCCACACCGTGGCCACGGCCTCGGATGCGCGCGCGAAGATCCTCCCGGACGTGATCACCCGCGCGCAGTGGGGCGCTGACGAGTCCTGGGCCGAGTCCTCCCCGCAGTTCGACCAGGTGCGCGCGCTGACCATCCACCACACGGCCGGCACCAACGACTACACGCGCGCCCAGGCCGTGGAGCAGATGCGCGGCATCTACGCGTACTACACGAAGACCCTCGGCTGGGGCGACTTCCCGTACCACCTGATCACGGACCGCTTCGGCAACATCTACGAGGGCCGCCGCGGCGCCCTGGACTCGAACCCGCTGGGCACGCACGCGGGCGGGTTCAACCGGGGCACGATGGGTGTCTCCACGATGGGCGACTACGACGTGGTCGCCCCGTCCGAGGAGGTCGTGGACGCGATGGCCCGCGCCACCGCCTACTACCTGTACCGCGACAGCATCGACGCGCGGGGCCGAGTCACCCTGACCTCGGGCGGCAGCACGAAGTACGCCGCGGGCACGCCCGTCACCGTGGACACGATCTTCCCGCACCGGGCCACGTCCGCGACCGCGTGCCCGGGGCAGCACCTGATGGCCCGCTTCGACGACCTGCGCGACCGCGCCGAGGCCATCGCGACGGCGGCCGGCCAGCCGCCGGCACCGGCCACCCCGGCGCCGATGCCGGCCCCGTCGACCGAGCCGTCGACCGCCGGCACGTACACGGTGCAGCCGAACGACGGCTGGTGGACCATCGCCCGCCGCACCGGCGTGCCCGCGGCCACCCTCCAGGAGCTCAACGGCATGACCGAGTCGACCGTGCTCCACCCGGGCATGGTGCTGCGCACCGTCGCCGACCCGACCGCCCCGGAGCCCACCCCCATCACCACCGGCACGTACACGGTGCAGCCGAACGACGGCTGGTGGGTCATCGCCCGACGGACCGGCGTGTCCGCCGCGGAGCTCCAGCGGCTCAACGGCATGACGGCGTCGACCGTCCTGCACCCGGGGATGGTGCTCATCACGGCCGCCACGGCGCCGGCCTCCCCGCCCGCGCCCGCCCCGGCCCCGGGCACGTACACGGTCCGCGAGGGCGACGGCTGGTGGATCATCGCCCACCGCACCGGCGTGACGATGGAGACCCTCCAGCGCCTCAACGGCATGACCGCGACCACCGTGCTGCACCCGGAGACGGTGCTGCGGACCGGCCAGACCGCCTCCGCCCCGGCGCCCTCGCCCGCCACGTACGTGGTCCAGGCGAACGACGGCTGGTGGCTCATCGCCCAGCGCACGGGCGTCTCCATGGAGCGCCTGCAGCGCCTCAACGGTATGACGGTCTCGACCATGCTCCACCCGGGCATGGTGCTGCGCACCGCCTGAGCACCCCGCCGGGACGACGTCGGCCCGCGCCTGCGCGTGAAGGTGCGGGCCGACGTCGTCGGTTGAGTTATCACCGGTCGCAGGCCGCCGCACCCGGGATAAGTCAACCGGCGTTCCTCCCCAGGACAAGTCGACGACGGCGCAGGCCTCCGAGAGCCCGTGGGGCCGGTGGCTGCGGCGCCGCGGCTCAGTCCTCGAGCTTCTCGAACCGCACGCCGGGGTGCGCCGCCTCCAGCTCCTCCCACGTGATGCCGTGCAGCTCGCGGACCCGCACGACCCCGGAGGCGTCCAGCAGGAAGACGCCCCGATCCGCGTAGATGCGGGAGACGCAGCCGACGCCGGTGAGGGGGAACGTGCACTCGGCCAGCAGCTTCGGATCGCCCTTCTTGGTGAAGAGATCCATCATCACGTAGGTGTCCTTGGCGCCGATCGCCAGGTCCATCGCACCCCCGACGGCGGGGATCGCCCCGGGCTTGCCCGTGGACCAGTTGGCGAGGTCGCCGGTCGCGGAGACCTGGTAGGCGCCGAGGACGCACACGTCCAGGTGGCCGCCGCGCATCATGGCGAACGAGTCGGCGTGGTGGAAGTACGCGGCCCCGGGCAGCTCGGTGACGGGGATCTTGCCGGCGTTGATGAGGTCTTCATCGATCTGCTCGCCCTCGGCCTGCGGGCCGAAGCCCAGCATGCCGTTCTCGGTGTGCAGGGTGACGTTCTTCTCCGCCTCCAGGTAGTTGGACACCGTGGTGGGCTGGCCGATGCCCAGGTTCACGAAGGAGCCGGGGGCGATGTCCGCCGCGATCGTACGGGCCAGTTCGTCCTGGGTCAGCGGGGTGTCGGTCTGGGTGATGCTCATCGCTCTCCTCACTTCCCCTCGGCGGCCGGCTCGGCCGCGGTCGTCGTGGCCGCGCACGGCTTCGGCCGGCCCTCCGCCAGGGCAGCCCGCTCGGCGCGCTCCTTCTCCCCGGACTCGGTGTCGATCCGCACCACGGTGTCCGTGTAGATGCCGGGGGTCACCACGTGCTCCGGGTCGATCGGCTCCTCGCGGACCTCGTCCACCTGGACGATCGTGGTGGCGGCGGCCGCGGCCATGACGGGTCCGAAGTTGCGGGCGGTCTTGCGGTACACGAGGTTGCCGTGGCGGTCCGCCGCGTACGCCTTGATGAGCGCGACATCGCCGCGGATCGGGGCCTCCAGCACGTAGTGCGTGCCGTCGATCTCGCGGACCTCCTTGCCCTCGGCCAGCTGCGTGCCGTAGCCGGTGGGCGTGAAGAAGCCGCCGATGCCGGCGCCGCCGGCGCGCAGGCGCTCGGCCAGGTTGCCCTGCGGGACGAGCTCCAGCTCGATCTCCCCGGCACGGTAGGCCTCGTCGAAATGCCACGAGTCGGACTGGCGCGGGAACGAGCAGATGATCTTGGCGACCCGCCGCTCCTTGATCAGCAGCGCCAGGCCCGCGTCCGCCTGGCCCGCGTTGTTGTTGACCACCGTGAGGCCGGTGGCCCCGGACTCGAGCAGCGCGTCGATCAGCTCCATCGGCTGGCCGGCGTTGCCGAACCCGCCGATCAGCACCGTGGCGCCGTCGGTGATGCGGGAGACGGCCTGCGCGGCCGTGTCCACGAACTCCAGCATGGGGACTCCTTGGATGAGGGGGTCGGGTGGGTGCTCGGCCGGACGCGTCAGCGCGCGGCCACGTTCTCGAGGACGACGGCGATGCCCTGGCCCACGCCGATGCACAGCGCGGCCACGCCCCACCGCTCACCGGAGGCCTCGAGGCGGCGGGCCAGCGTGCCGAGCACGCGGGTGCCGGAGGCCCCGAGGGGGTGGCCGATCGCGATCGCGCCGCCCCAGGCGTTCACGATCTCCGGGTCCACGCCCCAGGCGTCCGTGCAGGCCAGGGACTGGGCGGCGAAGGCCTCGTTGAGCTCGACGGCGGCCACGTCCTTCCAGCCGATCCCGGCGCGGGACAGGGCCCGGTTCACCGCCTCCACCGGCGCGTAGCCGAAGAAGTCGGGCTCGTTGGCGGCGGTGGCGCGGCCGGCGATGCGGGCCAGGGGCTCCAGGCCGAGCACATCGGCGCCCGTCGACGAGCCCAGGAGGGCGGCCGAGGCGCCGTCGTTCATGGGCGAGGCGTTGCCCGCCGTGACGGTGCCGTTCTCCCGGCGGAACACGGTGCGCAGGCCGGCGAGGGTCTCGGGGGTGGAGTCCGGGCGGACGGTCTCGTCCCGCTCCAGGTCCGTGCCGGGCACGGCGGCCACGAGGGAGTCATACCGCCCCTCGTCCCACGCCCGCGCGGTAAGGCGGTGCGAGCGCGCGGCGAACTCGTCCTGGCGCTCGCGGGAGATGCCGAAGCGCTCGCGCAGCAGCTCCGTGGCCTCGCCGAGCGAGACGGTCCACTCCGGCGGCATCGCGTCATTGATCAGGCGCCAGCCGAGCGTGGTGTTCGCCGCCGCCAGGTCGTGCATGGGGAACGGGCGGGTGGTCTTGGGCAGCACCCACGGGGCACGGGACATCGACTCCACGCCGCCCACGAGGACCACGTCCGCCTCGCCGGTGTTGATCTGGCGGGAGGCGATGATCGCCGCGTCCAGGGATGAGCCGCAGAGGCGGTTCACGGTGGTGCCGGGGATGGACAGCGGCAGGCCGGCCAGGAGGGTGGCCATGCGGGCCACGTTGCGGTTCTCCTCGCCCGCGCCGTTGGCGTTGCCGAAGACGACCTCGTCGATCCGCTGCGGGGCGGCGGCGTCCGTGCCGGCCTCGATCGGGCGGCCGGCGGCGGCGTCGGCCACGGCCTGGGCGGACGCGGCGCGCAGGCCCTCCAGGCCCGGGGCGCGGTCCACGAGGGTGCGGACCACGTGGGCGGCCATGTCGTCGGGGCGCACCCCCGACAGCGCGCCGCCGACCTTGCCGAAGGGGGTGCGGACGGCGTCGAACACGTAGGCATCGGTGAGGCTCATGGCCTCACCGTAGGACCGCCTCGGCGGGCGGGGAAGGGTGTGTGCGTGACGCGCACGGGCGTGCGCTGTGCGCATAGCGGACTACGCTGGCGGACATGACCGACGACGTCGACGCCCCCGGCGCACGTCCCGCGTCGGGCGGGGACGTGGTGCGCGCCCTGGCGTCCGGTCTGGCGGTGCTGCGCGCGTTCACCCCGGACACCCCCACGCTCTCGGTGAGCGAGGCCGCGACCGCCGCGGGGGTCACCCGGGCCACGGCGCGGCGCATGCTGCTGACGCTCACGGAGCTCGGCTACGCCGTGCAGGACGGGCGGCGGTTCGCGCTGACCCCGCGCGTGCTGGAGCTCGGCCACGGCTACTGGTCCGGCCGGTCCGTCTCCGAGATCCTCCGGCCGATCCTCACCCAGGCCTCGCAGCGCCTGCACCAGTCCTGCTCCGCGGGCGTGCTCCACGGGGCGCACCTGATGTACATCGCGCGTGTGCACACCGAGCGGATCCTGCGGGTGAACCTCGACGTCGGCACGCGCCTGCCCGCGTTCACCACGTCCATGGGCCGCGTGCTGCTGGCCGACCTGCCCGAGGACGAGGCCTGTGCCCTGCTCGCAGGCGCCCCGCGCACCCCCGCCACGGAGCACACCCTCACGGACGTGGACGCGCTGATGGCCGAGCTGGCGCGCGTGCGGGAGCAGGGCCACGCCGTGGTGACCGCGGAGCTGGACGCCCATCTGAGCAGCGTCGCCGTGCCCGTGCGCGACGCCGAGGGGCGAGTGGCCGTGGCGATCAACACGGCGCTGTCCCTCGGGCCGGACCATCGCGACCCGGGCGCGCGCCGGGCGGCCCTGCGGACCGGGGCCCGCGTGCCGGCGCCGCGCACGCCGGAGGTGGCGGCCGCCGTCGTGCAGGCCCTGCCGGTGCTGCGCGCCGCCGCGGACGACGCCGAGGCCGCCCTGGCCGCGCTCCAGCGCTGAGCGCCCACCCCCTTCAGCACTCCCCGCACCCGCATCCGCACCAGCACCAGCACCCGCCCCCGCGAATCGACTGCGGTTCTGACCCGTCTGAGGCCCGGAACGGCCGCCAGAAGGGTCGGAAGTGCAGTGGATTCGGAACGGGAAGGGCAGGGTGGGGGGTCAGGCCGGGAAGCGGCGGAGGTACTCCTCGAGGGAGTCGTCCGGGCGGTCCATCCACGGCACCGGGTGCGCCGCGGCCAGCGTGCCGGTCACGGTCGAGCGGTGCCGCCGGTCGCGGAACGTCCGGACGTCCTCGATCCGGGCGTCGCGCATCTCGAGGAAGGTGCGGGCCACCGCCTCGACGTCCACCTCCGGGCAGTCCGTGTGGGAGGACAGGTCCTGGATGTACGCGCCCTGGTAGGCCAGCGCGGCCGGCGGCCCGTCGATCCGCGTCATCCGCTCGAACCAGGCGTCCATGTCGGCCCGACGCTCCTCATCGCCGGGCACCGGGACGCGGCCGAGCAGCACGTCGCGGGCGAAGAAGGCCTGCGCGTCCAGGAGCGTCAGGGTGAACAGCTGCTGGGTGGCACCCAGGTAGAGCACGCGCGGGTCGGCGTGCCAGACCACGCCCTTCCACAGCCCGAACGGGGCCAGCAGGTTCGGGCCGGCCAGCGCCAGCTCGCCCGGCAGGAAGGGGTAGTGGTGGCGGTAGCCGGTGCACAGCAGCACGGCGTCGTACTCGGCGGTGGAGCCGTCCGCGAAGGTGACCTCCGCACCGTCGAACCCCTGCACCTCGGGGGCCTCGTCCATGCCGGCCGGCCACGCGATGTCCTGCGGGCGGGCACGGTAGGCGGTGGTCACGTGGGCGGCGCCGGCGCGGTGCAGCTGCAGGGCCAGGTCCTGCCCGGAGTAGGAGGAGCCCACCACGAGCACGCGACGGCCCGTGTACGGCTCCGGGCTTCGGTAGTCGTGGGCGTGCTGGACCTGCCCGGGGAAGGTCTCCACGCCGGGCCAGGACGGCAGGTGCGGGGTGTGGAAGTGCCCGGTGGCCACCACGACGCGGTCGAACCGCTCGGTGACGGCCTCGCGCGTGACCAGGTCCTCCGAGGTCACCCCGAACCCGCCGTCGTCGAGCGGCTGCACCCAGCGGACGGCCGTGGCGAACCGGATCTGCGGGCGGATGCGCCCGGCCACCTCGGCCACCCGGCCCACGATGTAGTCCCGCATGGCCTCCCGCGGGAGGTACGAGGACACGGCGCGGCCGAAATGCGCATCGAACGGGTAGTCCGGGTACTCCATGCACTCCTTGGGCCCGTTGATCCACAGGTCCCGGTACATGGCGGAGTGCACGGGCTCGCCGTGGCGGTCCGCGCCGGTGCGCCAGTCCAGGTTCCACTGGCCGCCCCAGTCGTCCTGGCGCTCGAACGCCACGACCTCCGGGACCGCCGCCCCCGCGTCCTCGGCCAGGGCGAGGCTCCTCAGCAGGGCCATGCCGGACGGGCCGGCTCCGATCAGGGCGACGCGCTCACGCATGGGTGTCCTTCCGAGAGTGGGGGTGGGGCGGCTCGGCCCGACCGTAGCACCGGCCCCCGCGAATCGACTGCGGTTCTGACCCTTCTCCGGGGTGGAACGGCCGCCAGAAGGGTCACAAGTGCAGCGGGCCACCCGCACCATGATCGACCCGCCGAACGGGGCGCGGCGGACAAGGGTCACGGCCGCCACGGCCATGAGTCCGAGGCCGTAGAGGAGGCCGGCCGGGTCCCACATGCCCAGCACGACGCCGGACCCGGCGTCGGCAAGGTCGGCATCGTGCCGGGCGAAGACCTCCTGGGCCAGCTGGAACGCGATGCTCCGGGGAGTACTCCCAGCTTCCTCTACGGCATGCGATACTCCCATCATTCATTACTCAATTCACGCGCCGTGCATGGCAGCCGTTGGCCACAACGGCATGTGACATCACTGCGCCCTCCCGAAGGAGCATCGTGGCCCGCAAGAGCAATCCTGTGTATTACGACGCCAACGGCAATGTCGTGCAGCCCCCCGCGAAGAAGAAAGGGGGGTGTCTCAAGTACGCCCTGATCGGCCTGCTCGCCCTGATCGTGATCGCCGTCCTCGCCTCCATGATGGGCGGCGGTTCGAACAGCACCTCGGAGGGGGGCGGAGAGGCCGCCTCCCAGGGCGAGACCAGCTCCAGCGACGAGGCAGCCAAGGTCGGCCTCGGCCAGGAGTTCACCGTGGGCGACTGGGCCACGACCGTTGAGTCGGTCGATACGCCCGTCGCGAGCGTCGGCCCGTCCGGCTTCTCCACGGAGGCCCAGGGCGAGTTCGTGCCCGTGCAGATCAGCGCGAAGAACAACGCCAAGGAGGAGCGGACGTTCTTCGCCGACAGCGTGAAGCTCGTCAGCGCAGACGGGGCCGAGTACAGCTACAGCACGGACGCATCGATCTACGGCACCGAGAACGGCATGAACATCGAGCCGACCAACCCGGGCAACGTGGCCAGCGGCTACCTGTGGTTCGACGTTCCGGCAGGGACCGAGATCACCCAGGTCAAGGTCTCCGGGGGCGGCCTCTCCCTCGATCAGCCGGTGGTCGTCGAGCTCGACTGATCAGCGCGCAGACGAGGCCCCATGTCCTTCCCGGGCATGGGGCCTCGTGCGCGCTGTGAACGTTGCGCTCAGAGCGGCCTGCCCTCGGCGAGGTCGGCGTCCTCCTGGGCGAGCTTGAACGCGATGTTCGCCGCCGGCACGGAGGCGTAGACCGCGGTCTGCAGGAGGATCTCCTGGATCTCCTCCCGGGTCAGGCCGTTGCGCAGGGCGGCGCGCGGGTGCATGGCGCACTCGTCCCAGTAGCCGCCGGCCACCATGGCGGAGATGGTCACGGCTGAGCGCATCCGCCGGTCCAGACCGGGCCGCGTCCAGATCGTCCCCCATGCGTAGCGGGTGATCAGGTTCTGGAAGTCCTCGGTGGTGGCGTCCTTCCTCGCCTCGGCGCGGTCCACGTGGGCGTCGCCCAGGACCTCGCGGCGCACGGCCATGCCCGCGTCGAGCACCTCCTGGGAGGTGCGGTCCATGTCGTGCCCGATGGGCTGCTCGGCGCTCATGCGCAGTCTCTCCTCGTGGTGGGGGCGTCGTCGTGCGGGGCAGGGCGGGAGGGGGCGGGCGGCTCAGCGCGCCGGGAAGGCGGCCAGGGCCGCGGCGGTGCGCTCGGGCTGCTCGAGGGGGGCCTGATGGGCGGTCTCGTCGAACACGTGGGTCACGGTGCCCGGCACCGCGGCGGCGATCTCCTCGCCCGCCGAGGGCGGGGTGACCTGGTCCGCCACGCCGTGGATCGTGAGGACGGGGACGGCGATCTCCCCGAGGCGCCCGCGCACGTCGAAGTCGGCCAGCGCCTCGCACAAGCGCGCGTAGGAATGGCGGTCCGCCTCCTGCAGGGTGTGCAGCAGGCCCGTCGTCCGCTCCGGGTGGGCCGCGATGAACCCGTCGGCGAACCAGCGCTGCGCCGAGCCCTCGACGAGGGTCGGGGTGCCGGCACGCTCCACGAGCTCGGCGCGCTCGCGCCAGGACCCCGCCTCGCCGATCTTCGCGGCGGAGCAGATCACGGCCACACCGGAGACGGTGTCCGCGTGGTCCAGGGCCAGCTGCAGCGCCACGCACCCGTTGAGGGAGACGCCCGCGAAGTGCACGGGCAGGTCCGCGGGAACGGTGCCGTCCTCCTGCAGCGCCTGCACGGCGGCGACGACGGCGTCCGCCAGCTCCGCCATCGAGAACGGCTCGGCGTGGGGCTCGGAGGCGCCGTGGCCGGGCAGGTCGTAGCCGACCACCACGGTGTCCTCAGGGAGCTGCTGCGCGGCGAGGCTCCACAGGGCCTGGACGCCGGTGCCGAGGCCGGCGCCGACCACGAGCACGCGGGCGGGGTCCTGGGCGGGCTTCAGGAGGGTGGTGGTGACACGGGGGGTGCTCATGGGCGGTCCTTCCTCTGCGGCGGCGCCGCACCCCGAGGGGCGCGGCCGGTTCTGACGGAGATGGTCTCAGGTGCGGGGCGGCGTCGTCGTGCCCCGGCGGGCGGCGAGGAGGCGGTCCACGAGGGCCTCGGCCTCCCCCGTGTAGGCGGCGGGGTCGAGGAGGTCGTCGAGGCGGGCGTCCGGAACGGACTCCGGGACCGCCGCGCGCAGCAGGGCGCGGAAGTTCCCCTCGCACGCCAGGGAGCGGTCCACGACGTCCTGGATCAGCCGCTTCCCGGAGCCCGGCTCGCCGGAGGCCTCGTCCAGCTCCGGAGCCAGCTCGGCCATGATCGGCTCGGAGACGAGCAGCGGGCCGGTGAGCTCCAGGTTGCGCCGCATGCGGTCCTCGTGGACGCGCAGGCCGGAGACGAGCTCGCGGGTCAGGGCCGCGGTCCCGCCGGCCACCCGCAGCAGGCGGCGCAGCGCGGGCCACTCGGCGTGCCAGGCCCCGTCCGGGCGCTCGTCGTCCGCGGCGCCGGCCGCCGTGTACACCCGCGCCGCGAGCCCGGGGGCGGACAGCGCGGCGGAGCGGATCAGCACGGAGAGCACGGGGTTCTGCTTGTGCGGCATCGGGGAGGAGCCGCCGCGGCCGGCCGCAAGCGGCTCACCGAGCTCGCCGTTCTCGATCCGCGCCGATGTCAGCACGTCGTTGGCGATCTTCCCGCACGCGGCCACGACGTCGGCCAGGGCCGCGGCCACGCCCGTGACGGCCATGCGGTTCGTGTCCCAGGGCCCGGCGGGGGCGGCGAGGCCCAGCTCGGCGGCGAGGTCCTCGACCAGGGTGAACGCGGTGACCTCGGGGCCGAGGGTCCCCGCGCGGTGCGCGCGGTCGACGTGCCCGGACAGGGAGGCCAGGGTGCCGGCGGCGCCGCCCCACTGGACGGGCAGGTCCGCGACGGCGGCGGCGAGCCGATCCGCGGCCTGGCCGAGGCCGTCGAGCCAGTTCGCGGCGCGCAGCCCGAAGGTGGAGGGCAGGGAGTGCTGGGCGAGGGATCGGGCGACCATCGGCGTCGAGCGGTGGGCGCGGGCCAGCTCCGCAAGCGCGTCCTGCGCGGCGGCGAGGTCCTCGGCCAGGATCGCGCCCACCCGGCCCACCATGACCATCAGCGCGGAGTCCACGACGTCCTGGCTCGTGGCGCCCAGGTGCACGGCGCGGGAGCCGGCCGGCAGCTGCGCGCGCAGCGCCTTCAGCGCCGGGATCAGGGGGGTGCCGCCGCCCTGGGCCGCGCGGGCGAGCGCGGCGAGGTCGTAGGCGTCCGGGTCGCCCGCCGCCGCGGCGGCCGCCGCCTCCGCCTCCGTGGCGAGCCCGTGCCGGGCGAGCACGCGCACCCAGGCCGCCTCGACGTCGAGCAGGTGCCCCAGGAAGGTGCGGTCCGCGGTGGCGGCCTCCGCCCGACTGCCGGCCCAGGCCGGATCCAGGAGGCCGACGTCGGCGACGGCGGCGAGGTCGGCGGCGGCTGAGGTCATGGCGGGCTCCTGGGGTCGGAGGGGTGGGATCGGGCTCCGGAGGCGGCGTCAGGCCCGACCCGTCCCGCGTGTGGGAGGGGCCGGGCCTGCGGCCGAGGCCGGCGTCAGTCGAGCTCGGGGTACTCGATGCCGGGGAACTGCAGGAACACGGTCTCCTTCGGTGCGTGCTCCCCGGGGCCCTGGATCCAGATGTCGAACTCGAGCGAGCCGTCGTCGTTCCGGGTGCCGATCAGGGTGCGACGGCGGTCCTCGTCGAGGGAGGTCAGGAACGCGTCCTGCACGATCGCCTCGGCGTCCTCGGGCAGGTACACGCGGGTGTGCAGCTTGTTCAGCAGGCCGCGGGCGAACACGACGACGTGGATGAACCGGGCGCGGTCCTCGTTCACCACGCCGGGCTCCACGGTGGAGAAGGTGTAGCGGCCCGCGTTGTCCACGGCGCAGCGGCCCCAGCCGGTGAAGGTGAAGCCGTCCTGGACGAGGGAGCCGTCCTCCTGCGAGATGACGCCCTCGGCGTCGGCCTGCCAGATCTCGATCATGGCGTCCGGGATCGGATCGCCGTTGCCGTCGTAGACGGTGCCGAACAGGCGCATCGCGTCCGCGCGGCCCGCGGGGACCAGCTGGTGGCCGTCGCGCCACGGCAGGTGGACCTGCTCGTAGCCGTTCGCGTAGCCGAAGAACGGGCCGATGGTCTGGCCCGGGGTGGGGACCAGCCTCCCGTCGGCGGTGCGCTCGGTGGTCTCGTCGATCCGCATCAGTGATCGCCCTCCTCGTCTTCCATCCAGGTGCGGTGGCTGCCCGTGAGCACGATGTCCCACCAGTAGCCGGTGTTCCACTCGTGGCTGGTCACCGAGTGGTCGTAGGTGGCCACGAGCCGGTCGCGGGCGGCCTGGTCCGTGATGCCCTGGTAGATCGGGTCCAGCGGGAACAGCGGATCGCCCGGGAAGTACATCTGGGTGATCATGCGCTGCGTGAAGTCCGTGCCGAACAGGGAGAAGTGGATGTGCGCCGGGCGCCACGCGTTGCGGTGGTTCTTCCACGGGTACGGGGCCGGCTTGATGGTGGTGAACTCGTAGGTCCCGTCCGCGCCGGTCAGTGTGCGGCCGATGCCCGTGAAGTTCGGGTCCAGCGGCGCGGGGTGCTGGTCCCGCTTGTGCACGTAGCGGCCGGCCGCGTTGGCCTGCCAGATCTCCACCAGCTGGTGGCGCACGGGGCGGCCGTCGTCGTCGAGCACGCGGCCGCGCACCTTGATGCGCTCGCCGATCGGCTCGCCGTTCTGGCCGACGGTCAGGTCCGCCTCGAGCGGGTGCACGTCGCGGTGGCCGAAGGCCGGGGACCACAGCTCCACGGTCTCGGGGTCGGCGTGCACGAGCGACTTGGTGGGGTGGCGGAACACCGACGAGCGATAGGGCGGGAAGTCGAGCCGCGGCTGGGTCTCGCCCTGGGCCTGGGCATGGACGGCCGCGATCTCTTCACTGATCTGCCCCTGCGAGTCGCGGGTGGCGGCTGGATCGAGCACGTGGGCGCTGTCGAACGTGTCGTCGTCCTTGGCCTGGGCGGCGATGCTCACGTCGGCTCCTTTCTCTGCGGGGTCGGGGATCGGTCGGGCTCAGGCGGAGGGCCAGCCGGTGTACTGCTCGGCGAGGAACTGCCGTCCGTAACGGGACTGGACCACGTTGCGGAGCTCACCGCGCACGCGCATGTCCTCGAACTCCGAGGCGTCCGGGCGGGCGTGGAGCATGGTGGTCATCCAGTAGGAGAAGTTCTGGTCCTTCCACACGCGGGTCAGCGCCGTCTCCGAGTAGGCGTCGAGCAGGTCGCGCGAGCCCGTGGCGGCCCACGACTCGAGCGCCTCGGCCAGGACGCGCACGTCCGCGAAGGCGAGGTTCAGGCCCTTCGCCCCGGTGGGCGGGACGGTGTGTCCGGCGTCGCCGGCGAGGAAGACGTTGCGGTGACTCAGCGGTGTGCGCACATAGGAGCGGAAGCCGAGCACCGTCTTGTCGATGATGGGGCCGGTCTTGAGGGTGAAGCCGTCCGGGCCGGCCACGATGCGCTGCAGCCGGTCCCAGATCCGGTCGTCGGACCAGTCCTCCACGCGGGTCGAGGGGTCGCACTGGAAGTACATGCGCTGCACGGTCTCCGAGCGCTGCGAGATCAGGCCGAAGCCATGCTCGGAGCGGGCGTAGATCAGCTCAGGCGAGGACTTGGGCGCCTCGGCGAGGATGCCGAACCAGGCGAAGGGGTACGCGTGGAAGTGGTCCTCGCCCTCGGTGTCGCGCTGGAGGGCCTTGCGGACGGTGGAACGCGAGCCGTCCGCGCCCACGAGGATGTCGCAGCGCAGTTCCTCGACCGGCCCCTCCTCGCCAGCGGCCACGGAGCGGAACCGGACGCCGGGGGTGTCCGAGTCGACGTCGAGCACCTCGAGCACCTCGGTCTCGAAGCGGACGTCGCCGCCGTCGCGCCGCCGCGCCGCGGCGAGGTCGACGAAGACCTCGTTCTGCGCGTACAGGGTGACCGTGGCACCCACGAGCTCCGGGAAGTCCAGGGCATGCGACTCGCCGTCGAAGCGCAGGATGATGCCGCGGTGCTCGTCGCCCACCGTCCTCACCCGGCCGTCGACGCCCATGTCCGTCAGCATCTCCACGCTGGGCTGCTCGAGGATGCCCGCGCGGTGGGTGTGCGCAATGGTCTCGGGGTCACGGGACTCGAGGACGACGTTGTCGATCCCCTGCCGCGCGAGCAGGTGGGAGAGCATCAGGCCGGCGGGCCCGCCGCCGACGATGCCGACGCGGGTGCGGGTCACGGGGGGCTGGGTCATGGCGTCCTTTCCGGGGGACGTCACCGGTCGGGCCGGGCGGGTCGGGCCGCGCGGCCGGGGCCGGCGGCGGAGGTCCCGACCATCCTGTGGCGCAGGACACGGCCCGCGCCCGGCCGTTCTCACTCAGTGAGAATGGCCGCCGAGTCCGCGGGCGATCCCCCGGGCGGCCGTCATCAGCAGGGGCGGCACCCCCGGGGTGTACGGCGCCTCGCGGGGGACGACGACCCCGAGCGCGGCCGCCGCCACGCCGTCGGCCCCGCGGACCGGCACGGCGACCCCCCGGGACTCCTCGTCCAACGCGCCGTCCACGGCCGCGTACCCCTCCCGCCGCACATCCGCCAGAAGCGCTCGCAGCCGCGGCTCGCTGGGCGTGGCCACCCGCGCCCGCACGCCCGCGGGCACCGCACGCCCCGACTCGAGGGGATGGTGATCCACGACGGCGCCGAGCCGGTCCCGGTGCCGGGCGATGAACCGCTCCGCCGTCTCGACCGGGGCGTGGGCGAGCAGCACGAGTCCCAGGGCGGTGGTGAACGGCGGCAGCCGACCCGCGACGTCCGCCTGGTTCACCACGGCCCCCTGGGAGGAGAGCCGGGCGAGCACGAGGACGCCTTCGGCGTCGAGCACCGCGAGCTGGGTGTGCTGGTGCAGCACGGCCTGGACGTCCAAGAGGAACGGCATGGCCGTCCGGGCCAGGGACATGCTCGGCGCGCTCCGGGAGGCCATCTCCCACAGCCGCAGGCCGGGCCGGACCACGCCGTCCTCGTCCTTCTGCAGCAGCTCGGCGCGCACCAGCCGGTCCACCCACCGATAGGCGGTGGCCAGGGGCAGCTCGGTGCGCCGGGCCAGGGCCGCCACGGTCAACACCGGACGCTCCGCGTCGAACGCGAAGCGGACCCGGATCAGCCGGTCCAACGTGCCGCTCGCGCCGGCCCGCTCACGTCAGGAAGTCGCGCGCCACCTCGAGGAAGCGGTCGTTGGCCTCCTGCTCGCCGATGCTCACGCGCACGCCCTCGTCCGCGAACGCCCGGACGGACAGGGCCCGGGCCTGGGCGGCCTCGGCGAAGGCCTGCGTGCGCTCGCCGAGCGGCAGCCACACGAAGTTGGCCTGCGAGGAGGGCAGGTCCCAGCCAGCCTCGGCCAGGGCGGCGGCGACGCGCTCGCGCTCGTCGACGACGACCTGCACGCGCTCGAGGACCTCGTCCAGGTGCTCGAGCGAGGCGATCGCGGCCTCCTCGGCCACCGTGGACACCGCGAACGGGGTGGCCACGGTGCGCAGGGCCTTGGTGATCTCCGGCTGCGAGACCGAGTAGCCCACGCGCAGGTTGGCCAGGCCGTGCGCCTTCGAGAAGGTGCGCAGCACGACGACGTTCGCGTGCTTGCGGTACATCTCCAGACCCTTGACCGCGTCCTCGTCGCGGACGAACTCCACGTACGCCTCGTCGATGACCACGAGGATGTGCGCGGGCACGCGCGCCAGGAAGTCCTCGACCTCGGCGGTCGTGAGCACGGGGCCGGTCGGGTTGTTGGGGGTGCAGAGCAGGATCACGCGGGTCCGCTCCGTGATCGCCTCCAGCATGGCCGGCAGGTCGTGGCGGTGGTCCGCGGTGAGCGGCACCTGCACGTCCACGGCACCGGCGGTGCGGACCACGATCGGGTAGGCCTCGAAGGAGCGCCACGCGAAGATCACCTCGTCGCCCTCCCCGGCCTCGCCGTGGCCGGCGAAGGCGGTGATGACCTGGGCCAGGGCGCCGAGGGAGCCGGCACCGGTCACGACGTCGTCCGCCGGGACGTCCAGGTGCGCGGCCAGGGCCTGGCGCAGGCCGGTGGAGAGGGTGTCCGGGTAGCGGCAGAGGGTGCTGGGCGCGCCCTCCGGGCCGGTCACGACCTGACGCACCCGGTCGATCACGCCGGGCACGGGCGCGTAGGGGTTCTCGTTCGAGGAGAGCTTGTAGGGGTGCAGGCCCGGGACGGCGACCGGCGGCTTGCCGGCGGCGTACGGCGGCAGCATGCCGACCTTCTTGTGGGGCGCGACCACGGCGGGCGTCTGCTGTGCGTCATCAGTCATGGCCACCAGGGTAATGCGGGCTGCGGACGCCGTGAGCGGCACCACGGGACCCGGGCTCAGGCTGCGCCGAAGGCGACGGCGACGGCCCGGGCCGCCTCACCGAGCCGGTCCCCGAGGCGCGCCGGGTCCTCCGGCCGCGTCGCGTAGACCACGGCGAGGGCGGCGGGCAGCTGGCCCGGGACCCGCAGCGGCACGGCCACCGAGGAGACGCCGGTGATGACCTCGTCGGAGCTGACGGCCCAGCCGCGCTCCCGCACGTCGTCGAGCTCGGGTCGCTCGGGCGGGGCCTCACCGGGCAGCCGCGCCCACTCCTGTCCGGTCAGGGCGACGGCGATCGCCATCCCCGGCGCACCGACCCCGAGGGGGTGCCGGGTCCCCGGCCGCTGCGTGACGAGGTTGCCGCTGGGCGGCTCGGCCGTGGCCAGGGTGAGGCAGTGGGCCCCGTCCCACACCACCAGGAACGCGGTCATGCCCAGGTCGGTGGAGACGGCGGTCAGGTGCGGCATGGCCGCCGCGCGCAGATCCTGCTCCACCCGGCGGGCGAGGACGGCCAGGCCGGGGGCGGCGTGGACGCGGCCGAGGCCGTCGCGGCGCAGCAGGCCGTGGGCCTCGAAGGTGCGCAGCATGCGGTAGGCGACCGAGCGATGGACGCCCAGGCCGTCGGCGAGGTCGGCGATGGTGGGCGGCTCGGGCGCCTCCACGACGGTCTCGAGCAGGGTGAGCGCGCGGGAGAGCGTCTGGGAGGGTGCGCCCTCCCGGACCGGGCCGCCGTCGTGCTCTGCCATCCGTGCTCCTCGCCTCGCGTGCCGGACGTGACGCGCCCGGGGCGTGGTCGGCCCGCGCACCGGTTGTGAACCCTGTCACGTCCGCGTACAGTCTGGCACACATGTGTTCCCAGGGGGAACACCGTGTTCTCTGAGAGAACACGCCGTCGGGTGGCACGCGCGCCGCGCAGCGACATCCCCCGCAGCGAAAGGACCCCCATGCTCTTCCACCACCACGGCTATGTCTCCACGAACCCGCGCGTCCAGGTGGCGGCCGGCATCGGCCTGGACCGCCCCGCCGAGCTGCCGGACGAGATGGACGTGCTGATCGTCGGCTCCGGCCCGGCCGGCATGATCGCCGCCGCCCAGCTCGCGATGTTCCCGGACGTCCACACCCGCATCATCGAGCGCCGCCCCCACCGCCTCGAGATCGGCCAGGCGGACGGCATCCAGGCCCGCTCCGTGGAGACCTTCCAGGCCTTCGGCTTCGCGAGCGAGATCATCGACGAGGCCTTCGACCTGACCTCCATGGCGTTCTGGAACCCGGCCGAGGACGACGCGGACACGATCGTGCGCACCTCGCTGGCCGAGGACGACCCGGAGGGCGTCTCCGAGTTCCCGCACCTGATCGTGAACCAGGCCCGCATCCTGGACTGGTTCGCCGAGTACATGAAGAACTCCCCCACCCGTGCGGAGCCGGACTACGGCTGGGCGTTCGAGACCCTCGAGGACACGAACGACGGCGAGCACCCCGTGCTCGTGACCCTGCGCCGCACCGTGGACGCCCAGGGCAACGCCCTCGAGGACCCCGCCTCGGGACCAACCCGCCAGGTGCGCGCCAAGTACGTGGTGGGCGCGGACGGCGCGGGCTCTCGCGTCCGCAAGGCGATCGGCCACACCCTGACCGGCGACGCCGCGAACCACGCGTGGGGCGTCATGGACGCGCTGGCCGACACGGACTTCCCGGACATCCGCACCAAGTGCGCGATCCACTCGTCCAGCGGCTCGATCCTCCTGATCCCCCGCGAAGGCGGGCACCTGTTCCGCATGTACGTGGACCTCGGCGAGGTCCCGGCGGACGACAACCACAAGGTGCGCCAGACCCCGCTCGAGGAGATCATCCGCCGGGCCCAGCAGATCCTGCGCCCCTACACGCTGGACGTGAAGGAGGTCGCCTGGCATTCGGTGTACGAGGTGGGCCACCGCCTCACCTCGGGCTTCGACAACCGCGAGCGCGTGGCCCACCCCAACGTGTTCCTGCTCGGCGACGCCTGTCACACCCACTCCGCGAAGGCCGGCCAGGGCATGAACGTGTCCATGCAGGACGGCTGGAACCTCGGCTGGAAGCTGGGCCAGGTGCTCTCCGGGATGGCCCCGGTCGAGCTCGTGCCGACCTACTCGGAGGAGCGCAAGGAGATCGCCAAGAACCTGATCGACTTCGACAAGGAGTGGTCGACGCTCATGGCCAAGCCCACCTCCGAGCTGGGCGACCCGAACGAGGTGGCCGAGTTCTACACGAAGACCGCCGAGTTCCCGGCCGGCTTCATGACGGAGTACCAACCCTCCCTCCTCACCACGGACGCCACCGGTCAGGCGCTGGCGCAGGGCTACCCCATCGGCAAGCGCTTCAAGTCGGGGCTGGTGGAGCGCTCGTGCGACACCAACGTGAAGCACCTGGGCCACCTGCACCGCGCGGACGGCCGCTGGCGCGTCTACGTGTTCGCCGACACCGCCTCCCCGCGCGCCGAGGATTCGAAGGTCGCGGCGTGGGCGAAGGCGATCGTGGAGGACCCGCGGTCCTTCCGCAACCGCCACACCCCGTCGGACGGACCGGAAGACGCCCGCTTCGACATCAAGGTCGTGTACCAGCAGAAGCAGACCGAGTTCGCCCACCCGGACGTGCCGTCGATCTTCCGGCCGACCACCGGCCCCCTCGGCCTGCACGACCTGAACAACATCTTCGCCACGTGTCAGCCCAAGCACGGCGAGGACATCTTCGAGGCCCGCGGCATCAGCCGTGACGGCGCCGTCGTCGTGGTCCGCCCAGACCAGTACGTCTCCGGCGTCTTCGGCCTGGACGAGGTCGACCGCCTGAACGCGTTCTTCGCGGGCGTGCTGCTCGACGCGAACTGAGCAGGTGGCGGGCGCCCCCCGCCGGTGCGCTCACCGGGATCCCGGGGGCAGGTGGTCCCGCTCGGGCGGCGTGCGGCGCAGGCGCACCGCCCGGCTCGAGGCCACGGTGCCGGCGGTCAGCCCGGCCAACGCGGCGGAGAGCCCGGCGACCTCCGCCCGGGATGCGGGCTCGGCGGTCTCGAACTGCCGGATCAGGTCCACCTGGGCGTCGAAGGCGTGGGCGGCGCCCAGGTCGTCCTCGGCCGCCAGCGGAGACGTGGGCCGGAAGCCACCCCCGGGCGCATCCCACCCGTGTCCGGCCGGGTGGAAGACCACCTCGGCCCGGCGCGCCGAGACGGGGGCGGGCGCCCCGTCCGCGGCGACGGCCAGGTCCCCGTCCGAGGAGAACTCCAGCACCTCGGTCCGTCCGGTCTCCACCGCGTTGCCGGACGGTGCCGCGACCGTCATGACGCCGGCCACGGGGTACACGGACGTGAAGTCCTCGCGCCCGGCCAGGTTGACGGCGTGCACCCCGCCCTGGGAGTAGCCGGCCAGGACGAGCGGGGCGCCGTGCGGGACGCCGGCCGCCTCGAGCGCCGCCCGCACCGCCGGGGCCGTGACCTCGGACTCGGAGCCGAGGGCGTCCAGCAGCCCGCCGGCGTCCCACGGGTCGGTCGACTCGGGATCCGGGATCAGGCCGCCGCGGGTGCCCGGCAGGCCCACCACCCAGGCGCGGCTCCCGTTCTCTCGCACCACCTCCGTGACCGTGAGGTCCCCGTCCCCCTCCTCACGCGGGATGAGCGAGGCCAGCCCCGTGGCCGAGCCGTCCAGCAGGGCGGGCGCCGTCGGCCGGTCCTGCGGCGCCCCGTGCGGGGTCACCGCGCCCCGGGGCGCCGCACCGGCGAGGGTCAGGGCGTCCGCCGCCACGGTCCATGCCTCGTCCGGGGAGACCCGCAGCGCCTCGGTGAGGTCCGACGCGGCATCCGTCCCCTTCTTCGCCGCGGAGGAGACGGGCCGCTTCAGCACGCGCTTCTGCGCCCTCGTCAGCATCTTCACGTCGATCCGCGCCAGCGCCGCGAGCAGGGGGAACCCGGCGGCCGCGAGCATGGCGGCCACGATGGCCTCGGGCACCGCCTGGACGACGTCCTGCACGAGCCGCTCCGCCTCGCGGGTGGTGAGGCCGTCATGGCCGTCCCGCCAGAGCAGCGCCGGCAGCTCCTCCAGGGAGGCGTCCTCGGCGGCCATGATGCCGGCCGCCGCGCGCTCGGCCTCCTCGTAGCGGGCCGCCGCGGAGAGCAGGTCACGGTGCAGCTCGGCGCACTGCTCCGACAGGCTCCGCACCCGGCCGACCGCCTCCGCCAGCCGGTCCTGCAGCAGGGCGGCGGAGGCGAGCCACGCGGCCGACCGGCCCAGCCCGAAGGCGGCCGCGTCGACCTGCCACGAGGCTCCGGCCGCCTCTTCGGCGGCGTGCTCGTGCCGGCCGGCCACGACGCGCATCTCCTCGGCCTCCGCGTAGATCGAGCCCGGGCCGCCGTGCGTGCTGAAGGCCACCGCCCCCGGGCTCGCACCCCGCCCGCCGGTCATGCCGCCACCGCCAGCGAGCGCAGGACGGCCAGCGCGGTCTCCTCGGCCGCCCGCTGCCGGGCCTCCGCGTTCCGGCGCGCGTCCTCGGCGTCCCGCTCGGCGGTGGCCCGCAGGGCGAGCCACTCCCCGGCCTCCCGTTCGAGCTCCGCCGCCAGGGTCGCCGCCCGCCGGACGGCCTCCCCATAGGCGCCGGCGGCCTCCCCGCGCCATGCCGTGTGCATCGCCGAGCGCACGTCCGTGGCGGCGCTGACCAGCCCGCCCAGCGCCGTGCGCAGCTGCGTCTGGGCCGCGGCGAGGTCGGCGAGGGCCTGCTCGGCGGCCTCCCGCTCGCGCCGGGCGGGGTCGGCCCACGCGGCCAGGCGGGCGGCGTCGTCGTCGAGTCCGACGGCCCGCAGGGCCGTGGCGATCTGCTGAGGTCCGATGAGGGGTGACATGCGGCCACCGTAGGGAGGACCCGGGTCCCGCGACCGCGGCGAGGGACGATCCGGGGATGGGGGACGCCGTCGGGACGCCTGTGCAGGAGAGAACCGTCCCGCACCGTCCCGACGGCCGCATCGCACCCGGGCCCCGCATGCCCCGGCGTGTTGACCGAGGTCACACCCTGGCCTATCCTGAACGAGCGGTCAGTAATTCGGTGCGCCCCGGTGCGCCCTGACCACGGAACCAGCCCGCACTCAGCGTGAGGTGATCCCCATGACGCAGACCAGCTCCCCCCAGCACCTGGCCTCCGTCCCGTCCCCCGAGGATGCGGCCGGCCAGGAGAACTTCGATCGCCTGATCGCGGAGGACTCGCGCATCGAGCCCCGCGACTGGATGCCCGAGGCGTACCGCAAGTCCCTGACCCGCCAGGTCTCCCAGCACGCGCACTCCGAGATCATCGGCATGCAGCCGGAGGCCAACTGGATCACCCGCGCCCCCTCCCTGAAGCGCAAGGCGATCCTCATGGCCAAGGTCCAGGACGAGGCCGGCCACGGCCTGTACCTGTACTCCGCCGCCGAGACCCTCGGCACCCCGCGGGACGAGCTGAACGAGCAGCTGCTCTCCGGCCGCGCGAAGTACTCCTCGATCTTCAACTACCCGGCCCGCACCTGGGCGGACATGGGCGCGATCGGCTGGCTCGTCGACGGCGCCGCGATCTGCAACCAGGTGCCGCTGTGCCGCGCCTCCTACGGCCCGTACGGCCGCGCGATGGTGCGCATCTGCAAGGAGGAGTCGTTCCACCAGCGCCAGGGCTGGGAGATCCTCTACGAGCTCTCGCACGGCACCCCGGAGCAGAAGCAGATGGCCCAGGACGCCGTGAACCGCTTCTACGGCCCGGCCCTGCAGATGTTCGGCCCGCCGGACGAGGACTCCCCCAACTCCCGCCAGTCCATGGCGTGGAAGGTCAAGCGCTTCTCCAACGACGACCTGCGCCAGCGCTTCGTGGACATGATCGTCCCGCAGGCCGAGGCCCTCGGCCTCACCCTGCCGGACCCGGACCTGAAGTGGAACGAGGAGCGCGGCCACTACGACTTCGGCGAGCTGGACTGGGACGAGTTCATGTCCGTGATCAAGGGCGACGGCCCCATGAACACCCAGCGCATGGCCCGCCGCATCCAGGCCCACGAGGACGGCGCCTGGGTCCGCGAGGCCGCCGCCGCCTACGCCCGCCGCCAGGCCGAGCAGAACGCGCCGGCCGAGACCCACCTGATCGGAGCCTGACCCATGAGCGAGACCACCGCCGCCTCCCACGCCTGGCCCCTGTGGGAGGTCTTCGTCCGCGCCAACCGCGGCCTCTCCCACGTGCACGCCGGCTCGCTGCACGCCCCGGACGCCACCCTGGCGCTGCGCAACGCGCGTGACCTGTACACCCGCCGCAACGAGGGCACCTCCGTGTGGGTCGTCCCGGCCGAGGCCATCGCGGCCTCCGACCCGGACTCCAAGGGCGGCTTCTTCGAGTCCGCGCAGGGCAAGTCCTACCGTCACGCCACCTACTACCAGCAGTCCGAGGGGGTGCCGCACCTGTGAGCTTCGCGACCAACGACTCCGCCACGAGGCACTCCGCCGGCGTGGCCATCACCGCCGAGGAGATCGCGGCCGGCGAGCAGAAGGCGAGCGACGACGTCGCCCGCTACGCCCTCGCCCTCGGTGACGACGCCCTGATGCTCGGCCAGCGCCTGTCCTGGTGGATCTCGCGCGCCCCGGAGCTCGAGGAGGACATCGCCCTGGGCAACATCGCCCTGGACCTCGTGGGCCACGCCCGCTTCCTCCTCTCCTACGCCGGCACCGCGTGGGGCAAGACCGAGGACGAGCTCGCGTACTTCCGCGACGAGGAGGAGTTCCGCTCCGTCCGCCTCGTGGAGGCCGAGAACGGCGACTTCGCCAAGACGATCGCCCGCCAGCTGTACTACTCGTTCTACTCGTACGAGCTGTACACCCGCCTGCGCGAGTCGGCCGACCCCACGCTCGCCGCCATCGCGGACAAGGCCCTCAAGGAGGTCCTGTACCACCAGGACCACGCCGCCCTGTGGCTGCAGCGCCTGGGCCTGGGCACCGAGGAGTCGAAGCGCCGCATGCAGCGCGGCCTGGACGAGCTGTGGCCCTACGTGGCCGAGCTCTTCCACGACGACGACGTCGTCCGCGCCCTCGCCGAGCAGGGCGTCGCCGTGCTGCCGTCCTCGCTCGAGGAGCCGACGATGACCCGCATCCGCGCGGCCATCGAGGAGGCCGGCCTGACCGTCCCGACGACGGGCACCGCCCGCGGCGGCGACCGCTCCGGGGCCATGAGCGAGTACCGCGGGTACATCCTCGCGGAGATGCAGTCCCTGGCCCGCCGTCACCCGGGAGCGACCTGGTGACCACCGCCGGCGAGCTGCGCCCCGCCGATCCCGCCGACGCGCGGGTCTGGGATGCGGCCTCCACCGTGCACGACCCGGAGATCCCCGTGCTGTCCATCGCGGACCTCGGGATCCTCCGGGAGGCACGGGCCGAGGGCGAGAGGGCCGTCGTCGTCATCACGCCCACCTATTCCGGCTGTCCCGCCATGGACACCATCACCACGGACGTCACCCGCGCGCTCGAGCGCGCCGGGTTCCCCGACGCCGAGGTGCGCCTGGTGCTCCAGCCGGCGTGGACCACGGACTGGATGACGGACGAGGGCAAGGCCAAGCTCAACGAGTACGGCATCGCCCCGCCCGTCGCGCGCACCACGGACGGCCCGGTCATGATCGGCATGGCCGTGAAGTGCCCGCGCTGCCACTCCCTGAACACCCGCGAGATCACCCGCTTCGGCTCCACCTCCTGCAAGGCCCTCTACACCTGCCGGGAGTGCCTCGAGCCCTTCGACTACTTCAAGGTGCACTGATGACCGAGACCACCGACGTCCCCACCACCGGCAAGCGCCGCGCCACGTTCAACACCCTCGAGGTGTCCGAGCTGCGCCGCCTGACCGACGACTCCGTGGAGATCACCTTCGCGGTGCCCGAGGAGCTCGCCGACGACTACGACTACGTGCCGGGCCAGTACGTGGCCCTGCGCAAGGAGCTCGACGGCGCCGAGGTGCGCCGCTCCTACTCGATCTGCGCCGTCCCGAAGCGCGGCGAGATCCGCGTGGCCGTGAAGAAGGACATCGGCGGCAAGTTCTCCACGTGGGCCAACGAGAGCCTCGAGGTCGGCGAGAAGATCGACGTGATGAACCCGCAGGGCGCGTTCACGTCCCGCACGCACGTCACCTCTCTCAACGACGCCCAGAAGGTGGCGGCGGAGAAGGTCGCGGAGAAGAAGGACACGCACCTGGTGGCGTTCGCGGCCGGCTCGGGCATCACCCCGATCATGGCGATCGCCAAGGCCGTGCTCGCGGCCTCCGAGACCTCGCGCTTCGACCTGGTCTACGCGAACCGCTCCGCCATGGACGTGATGTTCGCCGAGGAGATCGGCGACCTCAAGGACAAGTACCCGGCCCGGTTCACGGTGCACCACGTGCTCTCCCGCGAGCAGCGCGTGTCCCCGCTGCTCTCCGGCCGCATCGACGAGGACAAGCTCACCACCCTCCTGGACCGCGTGATCGACGTGGAGGGCACCGACGAGTGGTTCCTCTGCGGCCCGTTCGAGCTCGTGCAGCTCACGCGTGAGACGCTCGCCGCCCGCGGCGTGTCCGAGGACGACGTGCGCTTCGAGCTGTTCACCACCGGCCGTCCGGAGAACCCGCAGGGCCACTCCGGACGTGTCGTCGAGGTGGACCCGAAGGGCGACAACGTGACCATCGAGTTCAACCTCGACGGCCTCACCGCCAAGGTCGAGTCCCCCAAGTCCGCCCACGAGACCGTCCTCAACGCGGCGCTGCGCGTCCGCTCGGACGTGCCCTTCGCGTGCGCCGGCGGCGTGTGCGGCACCTGCCGCGCCAAGGTCGTCGACGGCGCGTACGAGATGGACGAGAACTACGCGCTCGAGAAGGACGAGGTGGAGAAGGGCTACGTGCTCACGTGCCAGACCCGCCCGACCTCCGACTCGATCACGCTGGACTTCGACGCCTGAGCGCCCGCCCACGAGACCGAAGGAGCCCCCGATGATCGAGATCACCGTCGAGAACGGCGTCGCCGAGATCGTGCTGGACGCCCCCCAGAGGATGAACGCCCTGGACGAGGCCGCGCTGGCCGAACTCCAGGCCGCCTACGAGCGGGCCGCCGCCGGCGTCGAGTCCGGCGAGGTCCGGGCCGTGCTGCTGCGCGGCGAGGGCCGCGGCTTCTGCGCGGGCCGCGACATCTCCGCCGTGGTCCCGGCCGAGGACGACGCCACCGCCTACCTGCGGGACAGGGTCACCCCGGTGCTGCGGGCCATGTCCGAGATCCCGGTCCCCACCTTCGCCGCGGTGCAGGGCGCCTGCCTGGGCGTGGGCCTCGGCCTCGCGATCGCCACGGACGTGGTGTACGTGGCCGAGGACGCGAAGATCGGCTCGCCGTTCGCGAACCTCGGGGCCACCCTGGACTCGGGCGGCCACTGGCTGTTCACCGAGCGCCTGGGCGCGCACCGCACCCTCGACCTGATCTACACGGCCGAGCTCCTCTCGGGCGCCGAGGCCGTCCAGGCCGGGCTGTTCTCCCGGGCCCTGCCCGCGGACGAGCTGCTGGAGTTCACCCGCGCCAAGGTCGCCCAGGTGGCCTCCGGCGCGACCCTCGCGTTCCGCGCGTCGAAGGAGCTCGTGGCCCAGGTCCGCGACCACCGCGTGGGCCTGTGGGAGTCCCTCGACGCGGAGAACATCGCCCAGGGCGAGCTCTGCGGCACCGCGGACTACGCCGAGGGCTTCCAGGCCTTCCAGGAGAAGCGGAAGCCGGAGTTCACCGGCCGCGGCTGAGCCGCCACACCCCGCCACCGACGACGGCGCCGCACCCTTCGCGCGAGGGGCGCGGCGCCGTCGTCGTCCCGGCCCGGCCGCGTCACATTCCCGTCATCAGCCCGGATCGTGGCGTGAGTCACAGGGGATCGTATACGGTGACGGGTGTCACTTCCCGACCGATCGGTCGGGAACCACACCGTCCTGCCGCCGCCTCACGGGCGGCCGCCGCCCCGCATCCCAGGAGCATCCATGAGCCACACCGTCGCATCCCCCGCGGCGCCCGCCCCCGCGCGCGATCGCCGCGAGGAGCGCAAGGTCATCGCCGGCACCGTCGTCGGCACCACCGTCGAGTGGTACGACTTCTTCATCTTCGCCCAGGCCACCGCGCTCGTCTTCGCCGCCCTCTTCTTCCAGCCGATGGGTGAGAGCGGCTCCCAGATCGCCGCGTGGGCCACCCTCGGCATCTCCTTCCTCATCCGCCCGCTTGGCGCGATCGTCGCCGGCCATCTCGGTGACCGCTTCGGCCGCAAGTTCGTCCTGTCCCTCACGCTGATCGGCATGGGCCTGGCCACCACCCTCATCGGCCTGCTGCCCACCTACGCCCAGATCGGTGTGTGGGCCCCGATCCTGCTCGTCGCGCTGCGCCTGCTGCAGGGCCTGTCCGCGGGCGGCGAGTGGGGCGGCGCGGCGCTGCTGTCCGTGGAGCACGCCCCCCACGGCAAGCGCGGCCTGTTCGGCTCCGCCCCGCAGATCGGCGTGCCGCTGGGCATGATCCTGGCCACCGGTGTGCTGTTCATCGTGCGCTCCACCATGTCCGAGGAGCAGTTCCTCACCTGGGGCTGGCGCATCCCGTTCCTGATCTCCGTGGTGCTCATCGTCGTCGGCTACCTGATCCGCAAGGCCGTCGAGGAGTCCCCGGTCTTCAAGGAGATGCAGCAGCTCAAGGTGGACGAGTCCGCCCCGCTGGGCGAGCTCTTCCGGCACCACACCAAGGAGGTCATCCTCGCCGCCGTGATCTTCGCCGCGAACAATGGCGTCGGCTACCTGCTCATCGCGTGGTTCTCGAAGTACGGCGGTCCGAAGGGCCTGGGCATGACCTCCTCCGAGGTGCTCATCGCGAGCCTCGTCGGCGGCGTCGGCTGGTTCATCTTCACCCTGCTCGGCGGCTGGGTCTCGGACAAGATCGGCCGCAAGCTGACCTTCGTCCTCGGCTACGGGTTCCTGATCATCTGGGCCTTCCCGCTGTTCGGGCTGCTCAACACCGCGTCTCTGCCGCTGTTCTCGCTGGGCCTGTTCGTCCTGACCCTGGGCCTGGGTCCGTCCTACGGCCCGCAGTCGGCGATGTACGCCGAGATGTTCCCGGCCCGCGTCCGCTTCTCCGGCGTCTCCATCGGCTACGCGCTCGGCACCATCATCGGCGGCGCCTTCGCCCCGCTGCTCGCCGACCAGCTCGTGAAGACCGGCTGGGAGAACGTGGCCTGGTACATCATCGTGATCTCCGCGATCTCGCTCATCGCCGTCCTGTTCGTCCCCAAGGGCATCCAGGACCGCGAGCTGCACGACGAGCAGGTCGTCGCCACCCGCTCCCACCCGGTGGTCCCGGCCTGATCCGGCCCGCCTGACGGGCTTCGCCCGTCCCCACCCCACGACGACGGCGGGTCCTCCTCCGGAAGGGCGCGCCGTCGTCGTGGGCGACCGGACCGGCGCCGAGGCCCGCAGACACGCCGCTACCTCGGGGACGTAACGGCGCGTCTGCGGGCCTCCGTGCGGGGTGCGCCGGGTCAGACGCTGATCGACGTGGCCTCGGCGCGGCCGCCCGGCCCCGTCTCCGCCCCGTCACACCCCGCCCCCGCAGTTGACCCCCGTCACACCGGCCCGGGATACTGAACCTGAACGCACGGTCGGTAATTCGCCGCGCCCGCCTCGTCGTCGGTCACTCAAGGAGTCTCCATGTCCGCACAGTCCCAGGCCCTGCTCGTCGGCGGTCGCCGCACGCCCGTCGGCAAGTACGGCGGCGCCCTCTCCTCCGTCCGCCCCGACGACCTCGCCGCCCTGACCATCAAGGCCGTGATCGAGGACGCCGGCATCGACCCGTCGGTCGTGGACGAGGTCATCCTCGGCAACGCCAACGGCGCCGGCGAGGAGAACCGCAACGTCGCCCGCATGGCCTGGCTGCTGGCCGGCTTCCCGGACACCGTCCCGGGCATCACCGTGAACCGCCTCTGCGCGTCCGGCATGTCCGCGATCGGCATCGCCACCGCGATGGTGCGCTCCGGGATGGCCGACGTCGTCGTGGCCGGCGGCGTGGAGTCGATGTCCCGCGCCCCCTGGGTGATGGAGAAGCCGACGACGGCGTTCGCCAAGCCCGGCGCGGCCTTCGACACCGCGATCGGCTGGCGCTTCGTGAACCCGCGCTTCGCGGACGGCGAGTTCGGGGAGAAGTTCACCTTCTCCATGCCGGAGACCGCCGAGGAGGTCGGCGAGGTGGACGGCATCACCCGCGAGGACGCCGACGCCTTCGCCGCCCGCTCGCATGAGCGTGCGCTGGCCGCCATCGAGGCCGGCCGCTTCGCGGACGAGATCGTGCCCGTCGTCGTCACGGGCCGCAAGGGCGCCGAGACGGTCGTGGACACGGACGAGGGCCCCCGCCCCGGCTCCACCCCCGAGGTGCTCGCCAGCCTGCGCCCGATCATCAAGAAGGACGGCGTGGTCACCGCCGGCAACTCCTCCTCCCTCAACGACGGCGCCTCGGCGATCCTCGTCGTCTCCGAGCGGGCCGCGCAGAAGTACGGCCTGACCCCGCGCGCCCGCGTCGTGGAGTCCACCTCGGCGGGCCTGGCCCCCGAGATCATGGGCCTGGGCCCCGTCCCGGCCACCGAGAAGGCCCTCGAGCGCTCCGGCTGGTCCGTGGCGGACCTGGGCGCCGTCGAGCTCAACGAGGCCTTCGCCACCCAGTCCCTGGCCTCGATGCGGCGCCTCGGCCTGGACCCGGAGACCGTCAACGCCGACGGCGGCGCGATCGCCCTGGGCCATCCGCTGGGCTCCTCGGGTTCGCGCCTCGTGGTCACGCTGCTCGGTCGGATGGAACGCGAGGGCGCGGACAGGGGCCTGGCCACGATGTGCGTGGGTGTGGGCCAGGGCTCCGCGATGCTCGTCGAGAGGGTCTGAGCAGATGACCGACTTCAGCCACTTCTCGGCGCTGCACGTCGAGGAGCGCGAGGACCGCGTCCACGCGCGCATGGACCGCCCGGGCGTGCGCAACGCGATCGACCAGACCATGGTCGACGAGTTCCACGAGCTCTGCGCCCACCTCGAGCGCGAGCCGAAGATCCTGATCATCTCGGGCACGCAGGTGGAGTCGACGCGCGAGCCGGGGACGTTCTCCGGCATCTTCGCCTCCGGCGCGGACATCGGACAGCTGCGCGAGCGCCGCCGCGACGACGCCCTGCGCGGCGTGAACTCGCAGGTCTTCGACCGCATCCACCGGCTGCCCATGCCCGTGATCGCGGCGATCGACGGCTTCGCCCTGGGCGGCGGCGCGGAACTGGCCTACGCGGCCGACTTCCGCATCGCCACCCCGGCGCTGAAGATGGGCCAGCCCGAGACGAGCCTGGGGATCACGGCCGCTGCGGGCGCCCAGTGGCGGCTCAAGGAGCTCGTGGGCGAGCCCGTGGCCCTCGAGCTGCTGCTCGCCGGACGGATCCTGGACGCGCAGGAGGCCCTCGAGCTCAAGCTCGTCACCGAGCTGCACGAGCCGGACGCCCTCCTCGACGCCGCCGACGCCCTCGCCGACCGCATCGCGCAGCAGGACCCGCTGGCGGTGCGGCTGTCCAAGCGCGTCTTCCACCTCCCTCGCGGGGCCCACCCCCACGTGGACGAGATCGCGCAGGCCATCCTGTTCGAGTCCGACGCCAAGTTCGAGCGCATGCAGGCGTTCCTGGACCGCAAGAAGAAGTGAGGACCGACATGACCGACCAGCAGCACACCCCTGATACCGTTCCGTCCTCCGTGCCCGCCGTCGTCGGCGTCCTCGGCGGCGGCCGGATGGGCGGCGGCATCGCCCACGCGTTCCTCGTCTCCGGATCGTCCGAGGTGGTCGTCGTCGAGCGCGACCCGCAGTCGGCCGAGGCGGCCAAGGAACGCATCGAGGCCGACTTGGCCGCCTCCCTCGAGCGCGGCAAGATCGACGGCGACCTGGACGAATGGGCGCAGCGCCTGACCGTCTCCGTGGACCGTGCCGACTTCGCCCGCTGCGACCTCGTGGTCGAGGCCGTGTTCGAGGACATGCAAGTGAAGATCGACGCGCTCACCGACGTCGAGGCCCACCTGCGCGAGGACGCCTGGCTGGCCAGCAACACCTCCTCCCTGTCCATCGGCGAGATCGCCACCCACCTGCAGCGCCCCGAGCGCTTCTGCGGCCTGCACTACTTCAACCCGGTGCCCGCCTCGAAGCTCGTGGAGGTCGTGATCGGCGAGCAGACCGGTGCGGAGCTCCAGGCCCTGTCCACCGAGTGGGTCCGCGGGCTCGGCAAGACCCCCGTCGTCGTCAAGGACGCCCCGGGCTTCGCCTCGTCGCGCCTGGGCGTGGCGATCGCGCTCGAGGCCATCCGCATGGTCGAGGAGGGTGTGGCCTCCCCCGAGGACATCGACGCCGCCATGGTGCTGGGATACAAGTTCCCGGTCGGTCCGCTGGCGCTGACCGACATCGTGGGTCTGGACGTGCGCCTGGGCATCGCGGAGTACCTCGAGTCCCAGCTGGGTGAGCGTTTCGCCCCGCCGCAGCTCATGCGGGACATGGTGGCCCGCGGCGAGCTCGGCCGGAAGTCCGGCAAGGGCTTCTTCGACTACCGCTGAGCCCCCGGGGCGAGCGCTTTCGAACGTGAGATAGGGCCTATCTCCCGTTCGAAAGCGCCCATTCCCCCGATATCACGTTCGAAAGTGCGGGGCCGGCGCGGCTAACGTGACTGGCATGGACGAGCCCACGCTGCTGCGCGTCGCCCGCGACCGCGCCCTCGAGCTGCCGGGCAGCGCCGCGTCGCACCCCTTCGGCCCGGACACCGAGGTCATGAAGGTGCAGGGGAAGCTGTTCGCGGTGTTCATCGACCACGACGGGCGCCGCCTCGTGAACGTCAAGGCCCGCCCGGAGGACGGCGCCCAGCTGCGCGCGGCCCTGCCCGCGGCGATCACGCCCGGCTATCACATGGACAAGCGGCACTGGCTCAGCCTGGCCGCGCACCCGGACCTCGACGAGCAGCTCGTCCGGGACCTCGTCACGGAGTCGTACCTGCTGATCGTCGCGAAGCTCCCCCGCACCCGGCGCCCCGTGGACCCCGAGACCTTCGGCCGGGCCTGATGTCGGCCGACCGCCCCTTCCGCTTCACCCACCGCTGGGCCGTCCCCGCGGACGCCCGGTCCGTGCTGGCCCTGCTCGCCGACCCGGCCGGCTACCCACGCTGGTGGCCGGCCGTCCCGCGCGTCCGTCGCCTGGGCCCCGACCGCGCCGCCGTCCGGCTGCGCGGGTTCGTGCCGGTGCGTCTGACGATGGAGCGTCTCATCGACGACCGCGCCCGCGGCCTTCTGGTCGCGCACCTGAGCGGGGACCTGACGGGCACCGTGCGGGTCACCGTCCACGACGACGGCGCCCCGGCCGGACACGCGCCGCACTGCATCGTGACGTGGGAGCAGGAGGTGGTGCTGACCTCGCCGTGGATGCGCGCCGTGGCTCACGTTCCGGGCGCCCGCACCGCGATGGGCCTCAGCCACGCGGCCGCGATGCGCTCCGCGCGTCGGGCGCTCGGGGCGAAGGCCGTGCCGACCGCTGATCCCGCTTGAACAACTCGTCCATGACGGCCCGGCGCGCCGGCCGGCTCAGAGCTCGGCCTGGGCCTCGTTCCACTCGCGGGACAGCGGCGGGCGAGAGAGGCCGTCGAGGAGGCCGTCGGCGGGGTCGACGCCGAGCTCGACGATCCTGTTGTCCGCGTCCACGTGGACGACCTTGGGCTGGAAGTGGCGGGCCTCGTCGTCGTCCATCTGCCCGTAGGCGATGAGGATGACGATGTCCCCCGGATGCACGAGGTGGGCGGCGGCGCCGTTGATGCCGAGCACGCCGGAGCCCCGCTCGCCCGCGATGGTGTAGGTCTCCAGTCGCGCGCCGTTCGTGACGTCCACGATGGACACGAGCTCGCCGGGGAGGATGTCCGCGGCGTCCAGCAGGTCCTGGTCCACGGTCACGGAGCCCACGTAGTGCAGGTCCGCCTGGGTCACGGTGGCCCGGTGGATCTTGGCGTGGAACATGGTGCGCAGCATGCGGCAGAACTCTCCGGATGAGGGGGTGGGTCGGGTCCGAGAGGACCGGTGCTCGATTCTACGCCGGTCCGGAGACGAGGGGCAGGGGCCGACGCCGGCCCGAGGCTCCCGCCCCTCTCGTCGAGGCCCGCAGACACGCCGCCACGTCCCGGCGGAAGCGGCGCGTCTGCGGGCCTGGGCGGGTCAGATCCACGACGGCGGCACTCGGCCCGGCATCGTCCGCGCGGCCACCAGGCCCCGCAGCTGCCGCACGAAGAGCTCCCAGTGCCCCGGCAGGAACACGTCGGCGGTCACCCGGATCACCTCCCACCCCTCCGCGCGCAGGGCCGCGTCCCGCTCGCGGTCCTCACGCCACTGCCGGCGATCCGTGCGGTGCTGATCGCCGTCGTACTCGACGGCCACCTTGGCCTCCGCCCACACCAGATCGACGCGGAGCCGCTGTCCCGTGGCGAGGCGGATGCACCGGTTCACTGCGGGCTCGGGGACGCCGTCCCGGGCGAGCCGCGCCCGCAGCCGGCTCTCCTGCGGCGAGTCGGCCCCGGGGCGCACGAGCTCTAGCGCCTCCCGGGCCGCACGGATCCCGCGCAGCCGTCCGCGTTCCTCGACGGCGGCGCGCAGCTCGGCCATGTCCGTCACCCCGGGCGGCAGCCGACGGCGGCGGGCCTCCGTCGGGGCGGTCCGCACCATGCTGTCCCCCAGCGCGACGAGATGGTCGAGCGGCCCGGCCTGCGCGGCGAGGTCCACGAAGATCCACCCCGGTGCGGTCACGCGCACCCCGTCCACGATCCGCACCGGTGCGTCGGCGCGGAGGCGGTGTGAGCGGACCCCGGCCCGGCTCGACGCGGTGCCGTGGCCGCGCGGGGTCGCGACGTGCACGGACCGGTCGGCGGCGAGCGGCCCGGTCAGCCACAGGCCGAGCACCCTGGCGGCCGTGACGTGGCTGAACACGCCCTCGGGGTGCAGATCCTGCAGTGCCCGCAGATGGTCCATGGGGTCCGGTTCGACGCCGCGCAGGCCCCAGAGCCCCCAGCCGAGGGAGACCACGTCCCCGCGCCGCAGCCGGGCCGCGCTCACCCCCGTCTCGCGCGCGGCCGGGGTCGAGAACACGGTCGGAGCGCGGAGGAGGCCGTCCAGTCCGCAGCGCATCGGAGGCAGGGGCGCGGGCGAGCGGGGCATGGGCCGAGCGTGCCCGATCCGGGCGGGCCGCCGTCGTCGTCCGCCGGGATCTGTGGACGACGCCCCGCCGAGGCCCGCAGACACGCCGCTACGTCCTGGCGGTAGCGGCGTGTCTGCGGGCCCGGGCGCCACGGCTTGCGCCGCCAGGCCCTCTCCACGACGACGTCACCCGCCCGGCTCCCCCTCCCGCGTGATCCACGTCTCGGCTAGGGTGAGGACCAATAACCGACCGATCGGTCGGGACTCGTCCGTGCCCCCGACACCAGGAGACCTCGTGACCGTCACCGCCCCCTCCCTCCCGGAGATCCTCCCCAGCTACGTCGCCGGCAGCTGGTGGACGCCGTCGCACCCGTCCAAGGTCACCGACGTGACGGACGCGAACACCGGCGCGCGCCTCACCGGCGTCTCCACCGACGGCCTCGACACGGCCGCCGCCATCGAGCACGCGCGCACCGTCGGCCAGCAGGCCCTGGGCGAGCTGACCATCCACGAGCGCGCCCTCAAGCTCAAGGAGCTCGCGCTCTACCTGAACTCCCGCGTCCAGGAGCTCTACGACGTCTCCTTCGCCACCGGCGCCACGCAGCGCGACCACGCCTTCGACGTCGACGGCGGCATCGGCACCCTCTTCACGTTCTCCGGCAAGGGCCGCCGCGAGCTGCCGAACTCCAACGTGATCATTGACGGCGACGTGGAGCCCCTTTCCCGCGACGGTTCCTTCATCGGCGAGCACATCTACCAGCGCATCCCGGGCGTGGCCGTGCAGATCAACGCGTTCAACTTCCCTGTGTGGGGCATGCTGGAGAAGTTCGCCCCGGCCTTCGTCGCCGGCGTGCCCACCGTGGTCAAGCCGGCCACCCCCACCGGCTACGTCACGCAGAAGTGCGTCGAGCTGATGCTCGAGTCCGGCGTGCTGCCCGAGGGCTCGATCCAGCTGATCTCCGGTTCCGCCCGCGACCTGCTGGGCCACCTGGACTACCGCGACCACGTCGCGTTCACCGGCTCCGCCGCCACCGCGGCCACGCTGAAGAAGCACCCGAACGTGCAGGAGGGCGGCGTCCGCTTCACCGCGGAGACCGACTCCCTCAACGCCGCCATCCTCGGCCCGGACGCGGACCCGGAGTCCCCCGAGTTCGAGGCGTTCGTGAAGGCCGTCTTCCAGGAGATGACGGTCAAGGCCGGCCAGAAGTGCACCGCCATCCGCCGGGTGATCGTCCCGCAGGACCGGGTCGAGGCCGTGACCGCCGCCCTCACCGAGCGCCTGGCCGCGAAGGTCGTCCTGGGCGACCCGCGCGTCGAGGGCACCACCATGGGCGCCCTGGCCTCGAAGGAGCAGCAGGGCGAGGTCCGCGGCGCGGTGCAGCGCCTGGTCGACGCCGGCGGTCAGGTCCGCCTCGGCGGCCCCGAGGGCTCGACCGGCGACGCCGACGCCGAGTCCGGCGCGTTCTTCGCCCCCACGGTGCTCACCTTCGAGGACGCACGCACCCCCGAGGTGCACAGCGTCGAGGCGTTCGGTCCGGTCACCTCGGTGATCGGCTACACGGACGTGGCCGACGCCGTGGCCCTGGCCGCCCTGGGCTCGGGATCGCTCGTGGCCACGGTCGCCACGAACGACGGTGAGATCGCCCGCGCGTTCGCCGCCGGGATCGGCGCCCACCACGGCCGCGTGCACGTCCTGAACCGCCAGACCGCCACGACCACCACCGGTCACGGCGCCCCCGTGCCGGTGCTGATCCACGGCGGCCCCGGCCGCGCCGGCGGCGGCGAGGAGCTCGGTGGTGTCCGCGCCGTCAAGCACTACATGCAGCGCACGGCGATCCAGGGCTCCCCGGACATGCTCACGGCCATCACCGGCGTGTGGCATCAGGGCGCCGCGGCCCACACGGTGACCCGCGAGGACGTGGAGGCCGGCACGGCCGTGCACCCGTTCTACAAGTCCCTGGCCGAGCTGACGGTGGGCGACCAGTTCGCCTCCGGCCTGCGCACCATCACCCTGGAGGACATCACCGCCTTCGCGGAGGAGACCGGGGACAGGTTCTACGCCCACACGGACGAGGAGGCCGCCATGGCCAACCCGTTCTTCCCGCGCCGCGTCGCCCACGGCTACCTGCTGGTCTCGTGGGCCGCGGGGCTGTTCGTGGCCCCGGATCCGGGCCCGGTGCTGGCCAACTACGGCCTGGAGAACCTGCGCTTCATCACGCCGGTGACCTACGACGACGCCATCCGCGTGACCCTGACGGCCAAGCGCATCACCCCGCGCGTGAGCGACGAGTACGGCGAGGTGGCCTGGGACTGCCGGATCCACAACCAGAAGGACGAGCTCTGCGCCCAGTACGACGTGCTGACGCTCGTGGCCAAGACCTGGCCGATGGCCCCGTCCGAGACCTCCCAGGGCTGAGCCCCCCTGCTTCGACGGGCCGTCCCGTGCGCCCGCTGCGCGCCGGGCGGCCCGTCGTCGTCCCCGGGAACAAGGAGCGTGCCCGGGACGTTCACCTGTACGTCCCATTCGGACCGCGAGAGAAGAAGGTCGACATATATGTCCGAGTTCACCCGTTTTGATCAGGTCACCGTGCTGGGCACCGGTGTGCTGGGTTCGCAGATCATCATGCAGGCGGCGTACCACGGCAAGAAGGTGATGGCCTACGACGCCGTCCCCGCCGCCCTCGAGGGGATCGAGCGCCGCTGGGCGTGGATCCGCCAGGGCTATGAGGCAGACCTCGGGGAGGGCTACGACCCGCAGCGCTTCGACGAGGCCATCGCCCGCATCACGCCGACCTCGGACCTCGGCGAGGCCCTGGCGGATGCGGACATCGTGATCGAGGCCGTCCCGGAGAACCTGGAGCTCAAGCGCAAGGTGTGGGCCCAGGTGGGCGAGCTCGCCCCCGCCACGACCCTGTTCGCCACGAACACCTCCTCCCTGCTGCCCTCGGACTTCGCCGACGCCAGCGGCCATCCGGAGCGCTTCCTGGCCCTGCACTACGCCAACCGCATCTGGGCGCAGAACACCGCCGAGGTCATGGGCACCGCCGCCACCTCGCCGGAGGCCGTCGCGGGAGCCCTGCAGTTCGCCGAGGAGACCGGCATGGTCCCCGTGCACGTGCGCAAGGAGATCCCGGGCTACTTCCTCAACTCCCTGCTCATCCCGTGGCTGCAGGCCGGCTCCAAGCTGTACATGCACGGAGTGGGCAACCCGGCGGACATCGACCGCACCTGGCGCGTGGCCACCGGCAACGAGCGCGGCCCGTTCCAGACCTATGACATCGTGGGCTTCCACGTGGCCGCCAACGTCTCCCGCAACACGGGCGTCGACTGGCAGCTCGGCTTCGCTGAGCTGCTCGAGAAGAGCATCGCCGAGGGCCACAGCGGCGTGGCCGACGGCCAGGGGTTCTACCGCTACGGGCCGGACGGGGAGAACCTCGGCCCGGTGGAGGACTGGAACCTGGGCGACAAGGACACCCCGCTCGGCTGACCTCCTCCGCTGACGGATCAGGGGCCGTCCGGTGCGCACCACGCATCGGGCGGCCCCGTTGCGTGCCCCCGCCGCTTCCTTGTGGCATCCGTCACAGCGCACGTAGAGTCGGGCCATGACGACCTCCCGACTCCCCCTGCTCGGCGCCCTCGCCGTGGGCGCGCTCGCCCTCGCCGGGTGCGCGGGCGGCGGCGGCGCGGAGCCCTCCTCCCCCGCCCCCTCGTCGGCGTCGTCCACGACGACGGCGGCCTCGTCCGCCCCCACGTCGCCCGCGGCCAGCAGCTCCACGGAGAGCACGGGCGCGGCGGAGAGCACGGCCGGCGCCTCCGCCTCGGGCAGCCTGTCCCTCGAGATGCCCCCCGCGCTGGACGGGCAGCGGACCCTGGCCGTGCAGGCCGCCGTCCAACGGGCCGCGGGGCCGGGGTCCGAGGTGGGGCTGAGCGCCGCCTCGCCGCTGGAGCGGCAGACGGAGCTGCGCCAGCGGGCCGCCGGCCTGGAGCAGGCGGTCGACGCCGGTGCGAGCCCGGCTTCCACCCGCAGCGCGGAACAGCAGGCCTGCCTGGACGCCACCCGCTCCGATCTGGAGCGGGACGCCGAGGCCGGGGCGGCGGACCTGGGGCTCACGGCCCAGCCGGAGACGGCCGCCACGACCGGCGGCGGGCCCACCACGACACCGGCGCCCTCCTTCACGGCGTCCCCCGACGCCGAGGTCACTCCGCTCGGCGTGCGCGTCACCGTGTACCCCACGGAGGAGGCCGCCCGCGCCGCCCTGGAGGACGCCCGAGCGGCGGCGCAGGCCTGCACCGGGGTGGACCTGGCCGGGCTCGACGTGGAGAGCGTGACGCGGACCGAGCACGAGGGCGGCACCGCGTACACGGCGCTCCCGGCCCCCGGGGGGTCCGTCTACTCCCACCTCACTGCCGTGCAGGACGGCGCCCGCACCGTGGCCGTGGCCCAGGCCGACGCGGACGGCGGGGTGCCCGCGGACGCCGAGGACCGTGCGGCCTCAATCGTGGCCGACGTGCTCGCCGCGCTCGACGGCGAGGGCTGAGGACAGCGGGCCCTCAGCCCCGCAGACCCCCGAGCACCACGCCCGTGACGGCGTCGATCATCTGGTCCGGTCCCTGCTGGCCGGGAACGCCGCGATCCGGCCGGTACCAGTCGACGATCGAGTTGATCATGCCGAGCGCGAGGCGGGCGAGGTTGCGCGGGGTCACGTCGGAGCGCACCGCACCCGCGGCCTGGGCGGCCTCGAGCAGGTCACCGAAGCGCCGGGTGATCTCGCGCCGGCGCTCGACGGCGGCCACCTCGACCGCCGAGTTCCCGCGCAGGCGCAGCAGCAGGGTCACCTCGGGCTGCTTCTCCGCCAGCACCCCGAGCGTGCCGCGGATGGCCGCCTCGACCTGCGCGCCGGCATCGGCCCCGCTGGCCACCACATCGTCCAGGCACGCCTCGAGGGCGTCGAGCGCCTCCGTCACCGCGTGGTCGAGGATCGCCTCCTTGGACTCCACATGGTGGTAGATCGCGGACTTGGAGATGCCCAGGTGGGCGGCGAGCATGCCCATGGACGTCGCCTCGTAGCCGTGCCGGTTGAAGAGCTCGACGCACTCGGCCAGCAGCGTCTGCCGGTCATAGCCGGGCCGGCCGCGGCGCGGGGTGGGGCTGCTCTGGGGCACGGGGCTCCTTCAGGGGCGGGCGGACGCCGACGACGACGGCGCACCGGTCCACTCTACCGGGCACGCCGGCGTCGGGTTCGGCCGCGGGGTCGGGATCAGGCCTGGTCGCGCAGGTCGTAGATCCGCTTGAGCTTGCCGGAGGAGCGGGCCAGGGACTCCGGCTCCACCACGTTGATCACGCACGAGGAGCCGATCTTCGTCTTGATCTCCATGCGCAGGTGCGCCGCGCAGGCCTGGGCCTCCTCGAGGGACGCATGATCACGGCGCTCGATGTTCACGGCCATCTGGTCCATACGGTCCGGGCGGGTGATCTCGAGGGTGAAGTGCGGCGACAGGGCCGGCTCCTTGAGGGCCAGCTCCTCGATCTGCGACGGGAACAGGTTCACGCCGCGCAGGATGATCATGTCGTCCGAGCGGCCGGTGATGCGGCCCATGCGGCGGTGGCCCGGGTGCGTGGTGCCCGGCAGCAGGCGGGTGAGGTCGTGGGTGCGGTACCGGATGATCGGCAGCGCCTGCTTGGTGAGCGAGGTGAAGACGAGCTCGCCGTGGCGGCCGGTCTCGAGGACCTCGTCCGTGAGCGGGTCGATGATCTCGGGGCGGAAGTGGTCCTCCCAGATGTGGGAGCCGTCCTTGGTGGCCGCGGACTCGCCGGCCACGCCCGGGCCCATGACCTCGGAGAGGCCGTAGATGTCCAGGGCGTCGAGGTCGAAGGTCTGCTCGATCTCGCGGCGCATCTCCTCGGTCCACGGCTCGGCGCCGAGGATCGCGACCTCGAGGGAGGACTCGCGGGGGTCCAGGCCGAGCTTCTTGAAGCCGTCCGCGATGGTCAGCAGGTAGGTGGGTGTGGAGAGGATGGCGCGCGGCTGGAAGTCGGTGATCAGCTGCACCTGCTTCTCCGTCTGCCCGCCGGACATCGGGATCACGGCCGCCCCGATGCGCTCGGCACCGTAGTGGGCGCCGAGGCCGCCGGTGAACAGGCCGTAGCCGTACGCGTTGTGCACGCGGTCACCGGGGCGGATGCCGCCGGCGCGGAAGCAGCGGGCGACGAGGGTGGCCCACGTGGCCAGGTCGTCGTCGGTGTAGCCGACCACGGTGGGCTGGCCGGTGGTGCCGGAGGAGGCGTGGATGCGACGCAGCTCGGGGCCCGTGGCGGCGAAGGCGCCGAACGGGTAGCTCTTCCGCAGGAACTCCTTGTCCGTGTACGGGAACTTGGCGAGGTCCCCGAGCTCCGTGAAGTCCGAGGGGTGGACGCCGTGCGCGTCGAAGTGCTCCCGGTACGCGGGCACGTTCTCGTAGGCGTGGTGCAGGGTCCAGCGGAGGCGTTCGAACTGGAGCGCCTCGATCTGGTCCCGGCTCATCGTCTCCTCGGGGTCCGGGGCCCCGCGGTCGGCGGGGGCGGGCAGGGGTGCCGGCGTGTACGGGTTGGGGATCGAGGCCTCAAGCATGGCGTTCTCCTGGGGATGCGGGGTCGGGCGGCGGTCGACGACGGCGGCGCATCGGCGGGTGCGCCCGTCGGTCAGCGTCCGGGGGCGGGGATGGTGCGGGAGCGGCCGCGGAAGGCGGCCACCGGGGTGCCGTCGTCGGTGGTGACGGTGATGTCGTAGACGGCCGAGCGGCCGGCGGCGGCGACCAGGCGGCCCTCCGCGACGAGGGTCTGCCCGGCGCGGGTGGCCGCGAGGAAGTTGACGTCCACGCCGGAGGCCACGGTGAGGGTGGAGCCGTCCGAGGCGGGGTCGTTGCAGGTCAGCGCGAAGCACGTGTCCGCGAACGCGAAGACGGCGCCGCCGTGGGCCAGGCCGAAGCCATTGTGCTGGTCCTCGGTGAGCGTCATCCGGATGCGCGCGTGGTCCTTCTCGGCGGCCTCGAGGGTGACGCCGAGCCACCGTGCCACGCGGTCCTCCGCGAGCATGGGGTGGTGGGCGGTCTCGGTCATGGGCGGGCCTCCCTGCCGGCACGGGCGCGCCGGCGCGGCGGCGCAGAGAATTACTGAACGATCATTAGGTAACTCCCTGGATGTGACTCACGTCAAGTCCGGTCCGGTGTGTGACGCTCGCCGCCCCCGCCGTCATGCCGTGGGAGCGGGGCACACCGGGGGACCTGTGCGCGGGCCCTGCCCATCGCGTCCGCGACTCCTGTCTAGGGTGACGGCATGGTGACCTTCGCGCCGGACCGCGCCTCCTTCATGCTCAGCCCCTCGGACATCACCGCCGCCGCCACGTGCACCTACGGGTGGCTGCGCGGGACGGTGGACCCCGCGCTCGGGCGCGCCCCGCGGATCGGCGTGGCGGACGCGTTCCTCGAGCGGGTCTCCCGCCTCGGGGACGAGCACGAGTCCCGCGTGCTCGCGCGACTCGAGGCGGAGCACGGCGCAGACCAGGTGGTCCGGCTCACCCGCCCGGAGCGCTACACACCCGAGGGCGTGCAGGCCGCCCGCGAGCGCACCGCGGCGGCGTTGGCCGCGCGCCCCGCCGTCGTGTTCCAGGGGATGCTGCACGACGGCGCGTTCGGCGGTCTGGCCGACTTCCTCGTGCTCCGCACGGACGAGGAGCACCCCGAGGGCGCGTACGAGGTGGTGGACACGAAGCTGGCCCGGCATGCACGGGTGACGGCGCTGCTGCAGATCGCCGCGTACGCAGACCTGCTGGACGGCATGGGCGTGCCGCGGGCGCGGCAGGGCAGCCTGTGGCTCGGGGACGGTTCCCGGCACGTCGCGGACCTGGACGAGGTGATCCCGGTGTACCGGCACCAGCGAGCCCGGCTGGAGGCGCTGCTGCAGGATCACGTGGCCGCCGGGGAGCCCACCCGCTGGGGCGACGACCGCCTGAGCGTCTGCGGCGCATGCGAGGCGTGCGAGGAGGCCGTCGCCGAGCACCGGGACGTGCTGCTCACGGCGGGGGCCACGCGGTTGCAGCGCACCCGGCTGCGCGAGGCCGGCATCACGACCATCGAGCAGCTCGCGGCGTCCGTCGCACCGCCGGAGGGCATGGCCCGCCGCACGTGGGAGGCGCTGCGGGAACAGGCGGCGATCCAGCTGGAGCCGGCCGGGGCGGACGGGCTGCCGCCGCATCGGATCGTGGACCCGCGCGCCGTGGCGGGGCTACCCGTGCCGGACGCCGGAGACGTCTTCTTCGACTTCGAGGGGGACCCGCTGTGGGTCTCCGCGGACGGGAGCATGGAGGGCCTCGAGTATCTGTGGGGCTGGGTCGAGGCGCCGGGCGGGGACACCGCGCGCACCGCCTCGGCCGACTTCCGGTTCACGGGCCTGTGGGCGGACACCCGTGCCGCCGAGCGGGCGGCGCTCGAGCGGTTCGTGGCGTTCGTGGAGGCGCGGCGCGCGGCCCACCCGGGGATGCGGATCTACCACTACGCCGCGTACGAGGTCACCGCGCTGAAGCGCCTGACCGTGCGCCACGGCGTGGGCGAGCGCGAGCTGGACGACTGGCTGCGCGCGGGGCTGTTCGTGGACCTCTACTCCACGGTCCGCGCCGCCCTGCGGGCCGGTGTGCCGAGCTACTCCATCAAGAAGCTGGAGCCCCTCTACATGGGGGTGGAGCACCGGGCGGAGGACGGCGTCACGACGGCGGCGGACAGCGTCACCGAGTACCACCGGTACGTCGCCGCGCTGGAGGCCGGAGACACCGAGGTCGCGCGGGCGATCCGCGCCGACATCGAGGACTACAACCGGTACGACTGCGTCTCCACGGCGCGGCTGCGGGACTGGCTGCTGGAGCAGGTGGGGCGCACCGCCGAGCACGGCGCCACGGCACCCCGGCCCGACGACGATGAGCACCTCGTCGAGCCCGCCCCCGCCTTGGAGGGCGAGGACGCGCGCCTGGAGGCGGACCTCCTGGGCCTCCTGCCCACCGCGGACGACGCGGACGCCGTCCTGGACGACGAGCAGCGCGGCGTGGCCCTGCTCGCCGCCGGGCTGGGCTTCTACCAGCGCGAGGACAAACCCGTGTGGTGGGCCTTCTTCGACCGCGGCATCTCCCCGCCGGATGAGTGGCAGGACGCCCGCGCCAACGTCGTGGCGGACCGCGTGGACGTGGCCGAGGACTGGCACCGACCCAAGGGCGCTCGGACCTTCCAGCGGGTGCTGCGGATGACCGGCACCCTGGAGCCGGGGAGCTCGCTGCAGCCCGGAGCCGAGGCCATCACGGTGTACGAGGACGTCCCGGCGGACCGCCGCGACCTCCTCCAACCCAACGCGGTGCGCTGGGTCGGTGCCAAGGCCGTCGTGGAGGACGTCGAGGACCGCCCGGACGGCAGCTCCGTGGTGCTGCTGCGGGAGAAGATCCCCACGCAGGACGTGGAGCAGCATTCGGAGCTGCCCATGGCGGCGTTCGCCCACACGGTGGTGAACACGGACAAGCTCAAGGAGCGCCTGCGCGAGCGCGCCCGGACCGCGGTGCAGGCCGGCGGTCTGCCGGGATCGGGAGGCGACGCCGCCGCCCCGTCCACGGCCGCCTTCGACATCCTGGCGCGCCGCCCCCCGGCGACCGCCGGCCGCCCCCTGGCGGCCATCTCCACCGAGCTGCGCGAGGGCGACTCCGCGCCCGCTCCCGCCCGCCAGGGCTGGGAGGCGCTCGTGGAGGCGCTCGAGTCCGCGCGGGGCTCCTACGTCGCCGTCCAGGGCCCTCCCGGGACGGGCAAGACCCACGTGGGGAGCCACGCCGTGAAGGCCCTGCTCGAACGCGGGTGGAGCGTGGGCGTCACGGCCCAGTCCCACGCCGTGGTGGAGAACTTCCTGGGCAAGCTCGTGTCCATCGGGGTGCCGAAGAAACAGGTGCTCAAGGCGGAGAAGCGCGGCAAGGACGCGCCCGAGCGCCCCTGGGCCACGGTGTCGGACGCCAAGCCGTACATCGGCCTCCCCGGCCACGTCGTCGGCGGCACCGCCTGGACCTTCGCGCACGAGGACGTGCAGGAGTTCGACCTCCTGGTGATCGACGAGGCCGGGCAATTCTCCCTGGCGCACACCCTCGCCGCGGCGGCCATGGCCCGCACTGTGCTCCTGCTCGGCGACCCCCAGCAGCTGCCGCAGGTCACCAAGGGGACCCACCCCCAGCCGATTGGCGAGGCCGCGCTGAGCTGGCTGGCCGCCGACGAGCCGGTGCTGCGCGCAGACCGCGGCTTCTTCCTGGACACCTCCTGGCGTATGCACTCCGCGCTGACGGAGGCCGTCTCCACGCTCTCCTACGCCGGCGAGCTCGGCGCGAAGGAGGACGTCACGGACGCCCGCCGGCTCGACGGCGTGGAGCCCGGGCTGCACCCGTGGCCGGTCTCCCACACGGGCAACGCGGTGTCCTCGCCGGAGGAGGCCGCGGCCGTCGTCGAGATCGTCCGGTCACTGCTCGGCCGCACCTGGTCCACCGGCCCGGACGACCCCGGCCGGCCGCTCGAGCCGTCCGACGTGATCGTGGTGGCCCCGTACAACGCGCAGGTCGCCACGGTCCGGGAGGCGCTCGACGCCGCCGGTCTCGAGGGCACCACCGTCGGCACCGTGGACAAGTTCCAGGGCCGGGAGGCCGCCGTCGCGATCCTGACGATGGCGGCGTCCTCACCGCAGGAGGTGCCGCGCGGGCTGGACTTCCTCCTGAACCGTAACCGGCTCAACGTGTCGATCTCGCGCGGGCAGTGGGCCGCCTACCTCGTCCACTCCCCCGCCCTCGCGGACGCGCTGCCCACCCGCCCCGAGGACCTGCCGATGATCGGCGCGTTCCTGCGGCTCGTGCACCGTTGAGTCAGCCGGCGGCGCCCTGGCGCAGCAGGAACCGCTGCAGCTTGCCGGAGGGGGTCTTGGGCAGCCGGTCCACGAAGTGCACCCGGCGCGGGTAGGCGTGCTTGGAGTACTCGTCGCGGACCTTGGCCTGCAGCTCGGCCGCCAGGGCGTCCGGGTCCGCGACGGCCCCGGCGGGCACCACGAACGCCACGACCTCCTCGCCCCGCACCCCCTCCGGGTCCGGCAGGCCGACGACGGCGACCTCCTGCACCCGCGGGTGGTCGATGAGCACGGACTCCACGTCGAACGGGCCGATCCGGTAGCCGGCGGCGAGGATCACGTCGTCGTCCCGGGAGGAGAAGAAGAACCAGCCGTCGTCGTCCTGCCGGGCGGTGTCCCCGGTCAGGTACCAGCGCCCGTCCGGGGTGAAACGCTCCGCGGTCTTCTCCGGCTCCCCGAGGTAGCCGGGGAACCAGAACAGGGGCGAGGCCGCGTCGATCGCGATCTGCCCGTCCCGGATCTCGGCGGCGATCCCCGGCAGGGGCACACCCATCGAACCCGGGCGGGGCGGCGCGGCCAGCTCGGGGTGCGCGAGGGTGCAGATGACCATGCCCAGCTCGGTCTGGCCGTAGTGGTCGCGGATCTCCGTGCCGAGGGCCGCCCGGCCCCACTCGAGCACGGACGGCGGCAGCGGCTCCCCCGCCGTGGACACGCGCCGCAGCCGCAGCGGGGCGTCCTCGGTGACCTCCCCGGCCTTGGCCAGCGCGCGGAACATCGTGGGGGCGCCGGCGAGGTTCGTGACGTCCTGCGAGCTGATCACCTCGACCATGGTCGCCGGGGAGAAGGCGCCGCGGTACTGCACCGAGGTCGCCCCGAGCACCAGCGTGCCGACGATCCCGTAGTACAGCCCGTACGCCCAGCCGTGGTCGGCCGCGTTCCAGAACAGGTCCTCGGGGCGCAGGTCCACCGCGCACGTGAGGTAGACGGCGAACGCGGCGGCCGCGCGCAGCGGCACAGGCACCCCCTTGGGGCGGCCGGTGGTGCCGGAGGTGAACAGCAGGGCGATCGGCCCGTCCCCGCCGACGGCGACGTCCTCGGCCAGCGGCGCGGAGTCCGCGAGCGCGTCCCACTCCGGGCCGGTGCGGATGATCTCGATGCCGGGGATGTCCGTGAGCTTCTCGGCCTGACGGGGTTCGGCGACGACAAGCCGCGCCGCCGCGCCCTCGATGCGCATCCGGGCGGCGCCCGCGGCGAACGCGGTGAACAGCGGCACGTGCACAGCGCCGAGCCGCCACAGGGCCAGCAGCGTGATGACGAGCTCCTCCCGTTTGGACATCATCACGGGGACCCGGTCGCCGCGCGTGACGCCGCGGGCGGCGAGGCCGGTGGCGAGGCGGCGCGAGCGGTCGGCCAGCTCGCCGAAGGTGAGGTCGACGGCGGACATGTCCTCCGCCACGAACCGGAACGCCACCGCGTCGGCCGGCCAGCGGTCGCAGAGCAGGTGGGCGGCGCAGGCGTCCGGGGTCTCGACGTCGGCGACCCACCCGGCCATCAGCCGGTCGATCGTCCCGGCCTCGTGGGCCTGCCCGGTCCGTTCCGTCATCTCGGTCTCCTCATCCCTCTCGGCATGCCGACGCCGGGCGACGGCGACGTCAGCCACGGTAGGTCCACCGCGCCCCGGGCCACCGGGCGCGTCCGCATGTTGCACTCGCCACCCCGTCGCGGCTGAGGGCAGGATGGCGCCATGACTGATCTCGATCCCGCCACCCCTCGCCCCTCAGGGACGCGCGCGGACGCCCCGCCCCGGACCGACGTCGCGCTGCGCCCGGTGGCCGCCGACGACGCCGACTTCCTGTGGACCTGGATCCACGGCGCCGAGGACCCCGAGTGGAAGTCGTGGGACGCCCCCTACTTCCACGCCGCGGACACGGCCGCCCCGCCGAGCCGCGCGGACTTCGACGCCGACCACGCGCGCCGGCGCGTCGGCGACCCTGACGTCCGGGTCGTCACGGTGGACGGCACCCCCGTCGGTCTCGTGACCCGCACGGAGCAGCATCCGGCGGGCGCGGGCTGGTGGGAGCTCGGCATCCTGTTGTTCGACCCGACCACGTGGGGCCGCGGCGTCGGGCGGGCGGCGCTCACGCTGTGGTCGGACGCGTCGTTCGCGGAGACGGACGCGCACCTGCTGAGCCTGGTCACGTGGTCCGGCAACGCGCGGATGATCGCGTCGGCGGTCCGCGTCGGGTACACCGAGGTCGCCCGCATCCCCGAGGCGCGCTCCTGGGAGGGCCGGCGATGGGACTCGGTGCAACTCGCGGTGCTGCGGCGAGACTGGTGGCCGGCGTCGACGGACGGCTGAGGACGGACCCGGCCCTCGCCTTCGTCGGGCGTCCGCGGCGCCTGCCAGAATGGGGGCCATGACCTCGCAGCCCGCGCCCGCGTCCACCGCCCACCGCCGTCCCCTCGCCGAGGCCGGCATCGCCCTCGGCCCCCTGGACGGCCGCTACCGTGCGGCGGTGGAGCCGCTCGTGGAGCACCTGTCCGAGGCGGCGCTGAACCGCAACCGCATCCACGTGGAGGTCGAGTGGTTCATCCACCTGGCCGAGCACCGCGTGCTGCCGGGTCTCGAGCCGCTCACGGCCGAGCAGCAGGCGGGCCTGCGGGCGATCGTCACGGACTTCGACGCGGAGTCCGTGGCCGAGCTGGCGGCTACCGAGAAGGTCACGGTGCACGACGTGAAGGCCGTCGAGTACTTCATCGCCGACCGCCTCGAGGGGCTGGGCCTGGGTCGGCTGAAGCCGCTCGTGCACTTCGCGTGCACCTCCGAGGACATCAACAACCTGGCCTACGCGGTGGGCGTGCGCGACGCCGTCGAGCAGGTCTGGCTGCCGGCCGCCCGCGCCGCCGTGGCCACCGTCTCCGCGATGGCCGCCGAGGCCGCCGAGACCCCCATGCTCTCCCGCACGCACGGCCAGCCGGCCACGCCCACCACGCTGGGCAAGGAGATGGCCGTGTTCGTGCACCGTCTGACCCGTCAGACCCGGCGCATCGCCGGCCAGGAGTACCTGGGCAAGATCAACGGCGCCACCGGCACCTACGCCGCCCACCTCGCCGCCGCCCCGGACGCGGACTGGCCGGCCCTGTCCCGGTCCTTCGTGGAACACCTCGGCCTCACCTGGAACCCGCTGACCACCCAGATCGAGTCCCACGACTGGCAGGCGGAGCTGTACGCCGACGTCGCGCGCTTCAACCGGATCCTCCACGGCTTCTGCGTGGACGTATGGAGCTACATCTCCATCGGCTACTTCGCGCAGATCCCCGTGGCCGGCGCGACCGGCTCCTCCACGATGCCGCACAAGGTGAACCCGATCCGCTTCGAGAACGCGGAGGCCAACCTCGAGCTCTCCTGCGCCCTGCTCGACTCGCTGGGCGCCACCCTCGTGGAGTCCCGTTGGCAGCGCGACCTCACGGACTCGACGTCGCAGCGCAACATCGGCGTGGCCCTCGGCCACTCAGTGCTCGCCCTGACCAACGTCACCAAGGGCATGGGCCAGCTCCAGGTGGCCGATCCCGTGCTGGCCGAGGACCTCGACACGAACTGGGAGGTGCTCGGCGAGGCCGTCCAGACCGTGATGCGCGCCGAGGCGATCGCCGGCGTCGAGGGCATGGACAACCCCTACGAGCGCCTCAAGGAGCTGACCCGCGGCCACCGCGTGGACGGTGCGCGCATGCGCGAGTTCGTGCAGGGCCTCGGCCTGTCCGAGGGCGCTCAGGCGCGCCTGCTGGAGCTGACCCCGGCCGGGTACACCGGCGTGGCGTCGGAGCTGGCCAAGGAGTTCGGGCCGGCGCAGGACTGACCCGGGCCGCCTGACGGGGGACGATGGGCGGGTGCTGCTTCCGTCTCTCCCCCTCTGGCTGCTGTCCGCCACCCCCAAGGACCCCGCCGAACTCGAACGGGACGTGCCCGAGCCGATCGACGCGCACGGCGAGCTCGCCGAGGCGATCACCGCGGCGATCACCGCCGTGGACCTCGTGGGCGTGTTCTTCTTCGCGATCTCGGGCGCCGTGCTCGCCGTGCGCAAGGGCTACGACATCGTCGGCTCCCTGCTGCTGGCCCTCATGGTGGGCACGGGCGGCGGCGTCGTCCGGGACCTCGTGGTCGGCCGGGACGTGCCCGCGGCCTTCGACAACCCCTGGTACCTGATCCTGCCGGCGGTCGCGTCGCTGGCGGTGTTCCTCCGGATCTTCGACGGCGAGCGCGGCCACCACGCCGTCATGGCCTTCGACGCCATCGGCCTGGCCGTGTACTGCGTGGTGGGCACGCGCATCGCCCTGCTCGCCGGCCTGAGCCCGGTCGCCGCCGCGGTGCTGGGCCTGGTGACCGCCGTCGGCGGCGGCATCCTGCGCGACGTCGTCGCCGGGGAACCGCCCGCCGTGTTCGGCGGGCGCGGCTGGTACGCGCTGCCGGCCATCCTCGGCGCGGGCACGACGGCGGCCCTCGGCCAGGCGGAGCTCCTGAACCCGCTGACCTCGGCCGCGGTGATGGTGCTCGTGCTGGTGCTGCGCGTGGTGTCGCTGCGCAGGGAGTGGCTCGCCCCGGGGGCCGAGATCTCGGGGGTGACCCAGCGCCAGCGCCTGGATCCGCACGACGAGCCGCCCGTGCCGGACATCCGCGACCGCAAGGGCCGGGACGGGCCGCCCGCCGACCCCGGCGAGGACGGCCCCCCGGCGAACGAGGAGACGCCCGGAGCCGGCGAGGACGTCACACCTCCGGGGACACCCGGGTGAACAAACGAGCCACTGCGCGGGCCGCACGGGACAATGGCCGGTGAATCCCCGGACCCGACGGAAGGAGCCGCCGTGGACGTGCAGCAGTTCTTCGCCACCCTCACCGACGTCCCGTGGCTGCTCACGACCCTGGACCTGATCGGGATCTTCTTCTTCGCCACCTCGGGGGCGCTGCTGGCGGCGCGCAAGCAGTTCGACCTGGTGGGCTCGCTGGCGCTGTCCCTGCTGGCCGGGCTGGGCGGCGGCTTCACCCGGGACATCCTGCTGGACCGCGGCCTGCCCGCGTCCCTGGAGAACCCGGTCTACCTGGCCCCGCCCGTGCTGGTGTCCCTGCTCGTGTACGTCAAGGTGATCCACCCGAATCGGCTGAACCTGACCATCACCCTGTTCGACGCCGCCGGGCTCGCCCTGTTCACGGTGTCCGGTGTGCTGCTGGCGCACTCGATGGGCGTGCACCCGGTGTCCACGGTGGTGATCGCGATGGTCACGGCGCTCGGCGGCGGCGTGCTGCGGGACATCGTCGCCAACGAGGTCCCGTCCATCTTCGACCCCCGCGGCGTCTACGTGCTCCCCACGTTCCTGGGCGCGGTGCTGGCGACCGTGGTGGCGATGAACGGCGCGCTCAACGCGTTCACGGGCTTCCTCATCGCGTTCCTGATCTTCGCGGTGCGGATGATCGCCTACCGCTACCAGTGGCGGTTCTTCGGCGCGGAGATCTCCCAGGACAAGGAGTCCCTCGCGCGTCTGCGGCGCCTGGCCACGCAGGCGCAGGAGGCGGCCGCGCGCCGGGTGGAGCGCACCCTCGAGCGCCGGCTGCGCTCCCCCGGCGCCCCCGCCTTCCCCGACGACGACGCGGACGGGTCCTACGGACCGCGGCAGGAGTACGAGGACCAGGTGCGGGTGGACGACTACGACCCGCAGACCCAGACGATCACCGTCGTCGACCCCGCCTCACACCAGCAGGTGCGCCTGGACCGCGGCACCGGCGTCATGGACGTCACCGACCTGCGCACCGGGCGCACGCGCAGCTTCGACGACCCCGAGCACGACTGGATCGCGGACGACCCGGAGGACCCGAGGGACTGAGGGATGCGGGGGCCCGACGCCGGGCCGGGGCCACGCGCCCCGCGGACAGGTCTATGCTGAGAGTCCATGACCGGCACGCATGAGACCGCCCGCCCCGCCAGCACCACCACGGAGGCCGCGGCCTCCGGCCCCCTCCACCGCGTCGGATTCGACCGCGCGAAGTACATCGAGCTCCAGTCCCAGCACATCCAGGAACGCCGCCGCCAGATCGGCGGGAAGCTGTACCTGGAGATGGGCGGCAAGCTCTTCGACGACCTGCACGCCTCCCGCGTCCTGCCCGGCTTCACCCCGGACAACAAGATCGCGATGCTCGACCGCATCAAGGACGAGACCGAGATCCTGGTGTGCTTCAACGCCAAGGACCTCGAGCGGAACAAGGTCCGCGCGGACCTGGGCATCACGTACGAGGACGACGTCCTGCGCCTCGTGGACGTGTTCCGGGAGCGCGGGTTCCTGGTGGAGCACGTGGTGGTCACGCAGCTGGAGGACGCCAACCACCGCGCGCTGGCGTTCCTCGAGAAGCTCGAGCGCCTCGGCCTGAAGGTGGCCCGCCACCGCGTGATCCCCGGCTACCCCCACGCCATGTCCACGATCGTCTCGGAGCAGGGCTTCGGCGCCAACGAGTGGTCCGAGACCACGCGGGACCTCGTCGTCGTGACGGCCCCCGGCCCGGGCTCCGGCAAGCTGGCGACGTGCCTGAGCCAGGTGTACAACGATCGGCAGCGGGGCATCCCGGCTGGCTACGCGAAGTTCGAGACGTTCCCCATCTGGAACCTGCCGCTCGAGCACCCGGTGAACGCCGCCTACGAGGCCGCCACCGTGGACCTGGACGACATCAACCTGATCGACCCGTTCCACCTGGCCGAGTACGGCGAGCGGGTGACCAGCTACAACCGCGACGTCGAGGTGTTCCCGCTGCTGTCCGCGCTGCTGGAGAAGGTCACGGGCACCACCCCGTACAAGTCCCCCACGGACATGGGCGTGAACATGGCCGGCGCGGCGATCGTGGACGACGAGGTGTGCCAGGAGGCCGCGAAGCAGGAGATCATCCGGCGCTACTACAAGGCTCAGGTCAACGAGGCCCTGGAGGGCGCGGACGACACCGAGTCCGAGCGCGTGGCCCTGGTGATGTCCAAGCTGGGGCTGAGCTCGGAGGACCGCCCGGTGGTGGGTGCCGCGCAGCTGGTGGCCGAGCGCACCGGCGAGCCCGGCGCGGCCGTGCAGCTGGCGGACGGGACCCTGGTGACCGGCAAGACCTCGGAGCTGCTGGGCTGCTCCGCCGCGGTGCTGCTCAACGCCCTCAAGGTGCTGGCCGGCATCGAGGACGACGTGCACCTGCTCTCCCCCGCCTCGATCGAGCCGATCCAGACGCTCAAGACCGTGCACCTGGGCTCCAAGAACCCGCGGCTGCACACGGACGAGGTGCTGATCGCGCTGTCCGTGTCCGCGGCGACCGACGAGAACGCGAAGGCGGCCGTCGAGCAGCTGGCCAGCCTCGAGGGCTGCGACGTGCACACGACGACGATCCTCGGCTCCGTGGACGAGGGCATCTTCCGGTCCCTGGGGATGCTCGTGACGAGCGAGCCGAAGTTCCAGAAGAAGGGGCTGTACCGGAAGCGGTGAGGCGGGGCGGTTCGGGCGGTCGCTTTCGTTGACGAAACGGGCGACCCCTGGGCGTTTTCGTTCGAGAAGTGGGAGCGGGCCACGGCCCGCTCAGGAGGCCCCGGTGGTTCGCCGGGGCCTCCGTTCGTTGACGACGGCGACAACTCGCTCCGCGACGACGGCCGGGTCCTCGTGCTCCCAGAAGCGGAGGACGAGCCAGCCGCGCTCCGTCAGGATGCGCGTGGTCTCCAGGTCCCGGGCCCGGTTCGTGGCGACCTTGTCCGACCAGTAGCCGCCGTTGGCCTTCGGCGCGATGTAGTGCTGGGGACACCCGTGCCAGTAGCAGCCGTCGATGAGGACGGCGACGCGCGCGGGACGGAACAGGATGTCCACCGTGCGGCGGAGGTCCTTCTCCGGCTTCGCGTTCACCCGGTAGCGGAGGCCGGCGGCATGGAGGAGACGGCGAACGG